>JAFAQO010000493.1 GCA_019246375.1 Mycobacterium sp.
GCCAAATCCCCGAAAACATCGGTGATTTCGACGAATGCCGTCGGATGTGTCCGCTGCGACCGGGCGATGGACGTCAGTGACTCGGCCAGGTGGTCGACGATTTCGATCGGATGGCCGTGCTCGTCGATGCCCTCGGCGTAGCGGGCCCAACTGGCTACTGTTGCCGACGCCAGACGAATCGGACCACCAGTGGCGAGGTTGTCGCGGATCACCGGCAGCAGCCATTTCGGAATGCGATCCGACGAATAGGCGCACAACCGTGCGACCGTATCACGCACGCCCGGGTTGGCGAACCGCTCGATCAGCGTGCGCTGATAGGCAGCCAGATCGATACCTGGCACTGGCCGCAGTGTAGGAGCGGCCTCCGAATGGAAGTAATCAAGCAAGAATTCGGCGAACAGTGGATCACGCGCCGCGTCGTGGACCAACCGATAACCGCACAGATGGGCGAAGTAGCACAGGCACTGGTGGCCGGCGTTGAGCAGCCGCAGCTTCATCGATTCGTACGGGCCCACATCGTCGACCAGCAGCACGCCCGCATCCGCCAATGGCGGCCTGCCGTCCGAGAAGTCGTCTTCGAGTACCCAGGCCACGAACGGTTCGGCGACCACCGGCCATTCGTCGTCGACACCGAAGTCGTGCCGCACTGCGGCCACAATCTCCGCGGTGGTCGCAGGGGTGATCCGGTCGACCATCGAGTTCGGGAAGCGGGTATGGGTGGTAATCCAGTCGGCGAGGCCGGGATGCCGGCGTTCGGCGTGTGCGATCACCGACCGGCGTGCAACATCGCCGTTGGCCTCGATGTTGTCGCACGAGACGATCGACGGCGAGGCAATGCCACGGTCCCGACGCCGGTCCAGAGCCTCGGTGATCAGCGTGAACACCGGGCTGTCATCAACGTAGCCGCCTTCGGTAATCGTCATCGAGACGATCCGGGTGGTGGGTGCGGCGAGCAAATCCACTACCGCCGCCGGATCGTCCGGCGCATAGCGGTAATCCACAATCGAGCCGACCACCCGTGCCTCCCGGCGCCCGTCGGGGTGCTCGAGCACCAGTGTGTAGAGGCCATCCTGGGCTTGCAGCACGTCTCTCATCCGGCGGTCAGCCGCCAACACCCCTACCCCGCAGATACCCCAGTCGCGCGCCAACCCCCGCTCGAGCAACCGGTCGACGTACATGGCCTGATGTGCCCGGTGAAACCCGCCGACACCGAAATGCACGATGCCGATCCCGACGCCATCGCGGTTGTAGCTCGGCGCCGGGATCGGGAGCGCTGCCAGCGTGGCACTACTCAGTTTCATACCCTCTCGAACGGTACCGGGGGCGTAGTTTGGCGGCATGGATTCGCCGCAGGCTTGGCCTCCCGGGTCAACGCCTGGACCGCGGGTGAAGCTGACCAACGCCGACAAGGTGATCTACCCTCCGGCCGGCCGCCGGCGCAAACCCGTCACCAAGGCCGACGTCTTCGCCTACTACACCAGCATCGCCGAGGTGATGGTGCCGCACATCACCGGTCGTGCCGCTACCCGCAAACGCTGGCCCAACGGCGTGGAAGAACCGTCTTTCTTTGAGAAACAACTCGCTTCATCGGCGCCGGACTGGCTGCCCCGCGCCAGCGTCGTGCACCGATCCGGTACGACCACCTATCCGATCATCGACAGCGCCACCGCACTGGCCTGGATCGCGCAGCAAGCCGCGCTGGAGGTGCACGTGCCGCAGTGGCGTTTCGTCGCCGAGTGGACGCGAAGCGGGGAAGAGCTAAAGCCCGGCCCAGCAACGCGATTGGTGTTCGACCTCGACCCGGGCCCAGGCGTGAGGATGGCGCAGTTGACCCATGTGGCGCGCGCTGTGCGGGACCTGATGGCCGATATCGGGCTCACCACGTTTCCGCTCACCAGTGGCAGCAAAGGCATACACCTCTACGCTCCGCTGGATAAGCCGGTGAGCAGCCGGGGTGCGGTAGTGCTGGCCAAACGTGTTGCGTTGCAACTTGAACACGCGATGCCAAAGATAGTCACGTCGACGATGACCAAGAGTCTTCGGGCCGGCAAAGTGTTCCTCGACTGGAGCCAGAACAACGAGTCCAAGACCACGATCGCGCCGTACTCGCTGCGCGGCCGGGAGCAGCCGACGGTTGCCGCGCCGCGCACGTGGGAAGAACTCGACGACCCAAAACTTCGCCAGCTGCGCTACGACGAAGTGCTTGCCCGCGTTGAGCGCGAAGGCGACCTGCTGGCGCCGATGGACGCGGACGTGAAGACCCGGGATCGGCTGACCAAATACCGCAGCATGCGAGATGCGTCGAAGACGCCCGAACCGGTGCCGGTCACGAAACCTACCACGGGCCATGACAATACCTTCGTTATTCAGGAGCACCACGCCCGACGGCTGCACTACGACTTTCGTCTCGAGCGCGACGGTGTGCTGGTGTCGTGGGCGATCCCGAAAAACCTGCCCGAAACCCCCGCGGTCAACCATCTGGCGGTGCACACCGAAGACCATCCGTTGGAATATGGCGGATTCGAAGGCACCATTCCCAAGGGCGAGTACGGCGCCGGCAAGGTGATCATCTGGGACTCGGGCACCTACGACGCCGAGAAATTCCACGACGACGAAGTCATCGTCACCTTGCACGGCAGCCGAATCTCTGGGCGCTACGCGCTGATTCAAACCAATGGCGACCAGTGGTTGGCACACCGGATGAAAGAACAGCACGTTTTCGAGTTCGACACGCTCGCCCCGATGCTCGCCACCGAGGGCTCGGTGGAGAATCTCAAGGGCAGCCAGTGGGCCTTCGAAGGAAAGTGGGACGGCTACAGGCTCCTTGTCGACGCCGACCACGGCCGGCTGCGGATACGGTCACGCCGCGGACGCGACGTCACGAGGGAATACCCCGGGTTAGATGTGGTGGCAGCTGATCTCGCCGACCATCACGTGGTGCTCGACGGGGAGGTCGTCGCGCTCGACGAATCCGGGGTCCCCAGTTTCTCCCAAATGCAAAACCGGGTGCGAGCCACTCGCATCGAGTACTGGGCATTCGACCTGCTTTACCTGGACGGCCGATCGCTGCTGCGCGCCCGCTACCGCGACCGACGCCGGCTCCTGGAGACCCTTGCCGGCAGCGCAAACCTCATCGTTCCCGATCTGCTGCCTGGCGACGGCGCCGAGGCGTTGCAGCACTCACAAAAGCAAGGCTGGGAGGGCGTCGTCGCCAAAAAATACGACTCGACCTATCAGCCGGGCCGCCGCTCCGCGTCTTGGATCAAGGACAAGCACTGGAACACCCAGGAAGTCGTCATCGGCGGCTGGCGCGCCGGGGAAGGCGGACGCACCAGCGGCATCGGCTCGCTGCTGATGGGCATTCCCGCTGACGGCGGACTACATTTCGCCGGGCGGGTCGGCACCGGCTTCACCGAACGCGACCTCGGCAACCTCAAGAAGACGCTGGCGCCGCTGCGCACCGACGAATCCCCGTTCAATGCAAGGCTGCCCACCAAGGACGCCAAGAATGTGACGTTCGTCGAGCCGACGCTGGTGGGCGAGGTCCGCTACAGCGAGTGGACGTCGGACGGCCGCCTGCGCCAGCCCAGCTGGCGTGGACTGCGACCGGACAAGACGCCGGAAGAAGTGGTGCGGGAGTGAGTCGATTAGTTGCGGACGTCATCGCCGGGATGTTCCGGGGCGGGACCGCCGGTTGAGTACCCATACCGTCGCCAGTATGAGGGCAACGGCAAACGAGGCGAGCGCCATCAGACTGGCGCCGGTGCCGCCGTGGAAAGTGTTGCCGTAGGCAGACATGCCCGGCACCGTGGCGGTGTACCGGTCGAGATTCAAGTCGCGACCCAATGCGTCAAATGCGTGGCGGTTGGATAGCACGAGGCTCATCAGGCGTCCGGGGATGGCCATCTGGTCAACGGGGACGATGGCACCACCGAATAAGACCTGAGGAAAGCAGAGCATCGGCAAGGCGAGAGCGGCCTGTGCGGCGTTGGAGACCGCGGCCGAGGCGAGCAGGCCGAGAGCCAGTGCCGAAATCGCCTCGATCACAATCGTCATGAAAAGCAAGGCGTACGTGTGCCATCCGACGGCGGGGAGCCGCCCGAGCGTGCGCAGCACAAATAGAAGCACCGCGCTCACTCCAGCCAGCACCGGAAGCAGCGCTGTGACCTTGGAGGCCACGTAGGCGCCCACGCTGAGGCCGGCCAGGCGCTCGCGCCGGAAGACGGCCATCTCCCCGACGATCTGGAGCAAGCCATAGGTAAGGCCGAAGAAGAATCCATCGAATGCGATCCAAAATACGATCTGGGCGGGGCCGAGGTCGGCTGCGCTGCGTGGATCGAATGCGCCGCGCTTGAACAGCGTCGCCATCATTGCCGTGACCAGCACCGGGGAGCCGAGCAAGACCGCCACGGTGAGCCGGTTGCGAAAGAGGACATCAACATTGCGCCGTGTGAGTAGCCACCATTGCCGGAACCCGCTCGCGCGTTCGATGTTTGAACGCTTCGTTCGGATGGGAAGTAGGTCCACGGCAGGGCGGGATTCTGCCGTCCCACGGCTTTCCGCGAATCGCTCCGCCCAGATCGTAGGGGTGTGCTCACCCGCCAGCCGGTCGTACACCTCGTCGAGATGTTCGACACCGAAGTAGCGCCGAGCCTCGGTCGGGCTGCCCGCGAAGGCCAGGTAACCCTCGCGAGCCAGGAACACCACCCGGTCACACCGGTCGATGCCCGCTGGCTCGTGGGTTGTGAGGACGACTGTGACTCCGCGCTGGCTGAGCCGGCGCAGCACCCGCATCACGTCGGCTGCGGTCGACGGATCGAGCCCGGAGGTGGGTTCGTCGAGGAAGAAAAGGTGTGGCCGGGTCAGTAGCTCCACGGCGATGCTGGCCCGCTTGCGCTGCCCGCCGGAAAGCGCGCGGACGGGCACATCGGCCCGGTCAGCCAGATCGAGGTCATGCATGGTCTCTTCGACTACCCGGTCAGCCTCAACCGACGACGTGCCTGCGGGCAGGCGCAGCCGCGCCGCGTAGCGCAGCGTGCGGCGCAGGGGCATCTCGAGGTGGATGATGTCGTCCTGGGGCACATAGCCGATACGGGATTGGACGTTGACTTGGGCGCCGCAAAGGACGCCGTCGTGGCGAACCTCCCCGGCTGATGGTGGTTGCAGTCCCGCGAGGATTTCGAGCAAGGTGGTCTTTCCGGCTCCACTGCCGCCGGCAATGGCGACCAACTCGCCCGGTTCGATCGACAGCGACATCTCCTGGAGGATCTGCCGCGCTCCCGCATGCCGGCTCACGTTTAATGCATCGACCCGTGCGCCACTAGGTGCATCGGGGCGCTCAGATGTGGTTGTCGCGACGGTTGATTCGGTCATGATCCAAAGTCCGCCAACTCACCGCGCGTGCTGGGTAAGGACGAACGCCTCGATCGGCTGTTCATGTCCCCGCAGGTTAAGCGTGCGCCGCGGCGCGTGCGCCGTCAGATTGTCGGCTACGCCCTGTGCGACGAGTAGCTCACCGCCGCTCGCTTGTTGTTGCATTCGTGCCGCAACATTGACCGGGTCGCCGAGGGCAGTGAAGTCGACCACCGCGTCGCCGACGTTGCCCACGTAAGCTACGCCGGCATTGACTGCCATACCCAATTGCAGCCACGGCCCGTCCTCAGTGCCGTAACCGACTGCTCGCAGCAGATCGATTCCTGCCTCAACCGCTCGCTGACGATAGGACGGACCGCTGATCCCCTTGACAAAAAACGCCATGACTTCGTCCCCGATCAGCTTGTCGATCACAGCGTCATGCCGGAGGAGGGCCCGTGTCGCGGCGGCATAGAACCGGTTGAGTAACGCGGCGAAGTCTGCGATGCCGGTCCGCTCGCCCAACGCAGTGGAACCGCGAACGTCGGCGAACAGCACCGCGATGTCGACCTCGGCTCCACCGGCTGGAAGCGTGTCGCAACAGCGGCTGCACAGATTCGGGTTCTTGCGCGATGGCCTGAATCCCGCAACGCCGAGAACGTGGCCGGCGAGGCCGCCGAATGGGTTGTTGCATCCCTTGCAGCGCGGCGCCGAGGGCAGATAGCGGAATAAATGCCGGGCCGCGACCAAAGACGCGTGACCGTCGACCAGGACCTTGGCCCATTGCTGGGACGACGGTTCTGGCAACCGGCGTTTGGTGATCATGCCTTGATCATCGCCGGCCCGGTGTTTTCCGCGCATGAGGCTTTTGCCTCAAACTCGCGCATAGTTTGTATGTTGTAGCCCATGCGATGGGCGACCTATCAAGGCGATGACGGCGAACGCACCGGAGTCGTCTCCGGCGAGGTGATCCACGCGATGCCGCCGGGCGTGACATTGCTCGACCTGATCCGGGGTGGTGCGACGAGACTGCAGGAAGCCGGCGAGGATGCGCTGCGTGCAGCGTCAACCGTGCGTCTCGACCAGGTGCGGCTCAAGGCGCCGATCCCGCGCCCGCCCTCGATCCGGGACTGCCTGTGCTTTTTGGATCACATGCGTAATTGCCAAGCGGCGAT
Organism: Mycobacterium sp.; assembly: GCA_019246375.1. Classification (GTDB taxonomy): domain Bacteria; phylum Actinomycetota; class Actinomycetes; order Mycobacteriales; family Mycobacteriaceae; genus Mycobacterium. The sequence continues at coordinate 6,528 of JAFAQO010000493.1, forward strand.
GGGCGGCGGCCGAGTGCTCAAGGACACCTGGTACCGCATCCCCGCGTTCTACTTCGCTTGTCCCGCAACAGTTCTCGGTCCATACGACGACGCGCCGAGGGCACCCGGAAGTGCTTGGCAGGATTTCGAATTGGAGATCGGCGCGGTCATCGGGGTCGAAGGCAAAGACCTGTCGGTCGTCGAAGCCGAACAGGCAATCGTCGGCTACACGATCTTCAACGACTGGTCGGCACGCGACCTGCAGCAGCTGGAGGGCCAGCTGGGGATCGGGCAGGCCAAGGGCAAAGACAGCGGAGTCACGCTGGGCCCGTATCTGATCACCCCAGATGAGCTCGAGCCCTACCGCCGCGACGGCAAGCTCAGCCTCGATGTCACGGCGCTCGTCAACGACGCGGTGATCGGTTCCGGGTCGACGGGCACGATGGACTGGAGCTTCGGCGAGGTCATCTCCTACGCATCGCGCGGCGTGACGCTGGTACCGGGTGACGTCTTCGGTTCCGGCACGGTACCGACCTGCACGCTCGTCGAGCACCTCAGCCCGACCGCACCGGAGGGTTTCCCGGGCTGGTTGCACGACGGCGACGTGGTGACGCTGAAAGTCCA
>JAFAQO010000494.1 GCA_019246375.1 Mycobacterium sp.
ACAGCACCGCGACCGGCAGATCGGTTATCTGTAACGGCGTCCGGTGACCGAAGACCGATACATCGGGACCGAACGGGATGAACGCGAACGCGGTGATCGCCGGGACGGTCGAAATGATCGGCGCCAGCACAAATATCGGGCGGTCGACACCAAAGGGAGTGATGCCCTCTTTCAGTGCCAGCTTGATGCCGTCGGCCAAGCTCTGCAGATACCCGCGCGGGCCCACCCGATTGGGACCCCATCGCAACTGCATGCGGCCCAACAATTTGCGTTCGGCCAAGATCGCTACCAGCACGGTGAGCAGTAGGAAACCAAAGACGGCCACCGCCTTGCCCAGCACCAGCCACCAGGTGTCGTGTCCGAAGGCGGTCATGCGCCCGCCTCGATCTTGCGCCGCTCCTCCGCATCGCTGCGCTCTGCATCGTCGCCGGCGCGGATTCGCACCACGCTGCCGGCTGTTACACCCAATTCCCGGTGCACCGCCGAGCCCGGCGAGTTCAGCGGCAGCCATACCACGTGTTCGGGCATCTCGGTGACGGCCAGCGGCAGGGTGATAGATCCCCGCGACGTGCTTACCGCGACCTTGTCACCGTCGGCGGCACCGATCTCAGCCGCCGACTCGAGAGACAGCCGTACCACCGGTGGCCGCGCCGTGCCGGCCAGATGCGGTTCGCCGTCTTGCAGCCGACCGCAGTCGAGCAGCATCCGCCACCCGGTTAACACCGCTTCACCCGGCACGGGCTGCAGCGCCTCTACAGCCGCGATGTGCGGATCGGCGGGGCGTTCCCCCTCCCAGGGGCCCAGTTCAACCAGCTCGTTGCGGGCGGCTTCCGCGGTTGGCAACCCGAGATCCACGCCCATCTCTTCGGCCAAGGTGTCTAGCACCCGCAGATCGGCCATCGCGCCCTGCTGCAGCGTAGCCGGAAAGGTTCGATGCCGGCCTTCCCAGTTGATGAAGGTGCCGGACTTCTCCACGGTCGGGGCGATCGGGAACACCACATCGGCGCGTTCGGTAACCGCGCTGGGGCGTAGCTCCAGGCTGACAATGAAACCGACGGCATCCAGCGCGGCCAACGCGCCGTCGGGATCGGCAAGGTCGTCAGGTTCGACACCGCCGACCACCAGCGCGCCCAGCGTCCCATCGGCGGCAGCGGCCAATATCCCGTCGGTGTCGCGTCCCGGCGACGACGGCAGATCGTCGACGTGCCACGCCGTGCAGACGTGCGACCTGGCTGTGTCATCCGTCAGCGGCCGCCCACCCGGTAACAACCCGCCCAGCGCACCGGCATCCAACGCGCCGCGTTCCCCGGCGCGCCGCGGTACCCAGGCCAGCCGTGCCCCGGTGGTGTCGGCGAGCCGCGCCGCGGCCGACAAACCGCCCGGCACCGTGGCAAGTCGTTCGCCGACCATGATGACCGCGCCCCGCTGCTGCAACAGCTCGCCGACTTCGCCGTCAGCCAGCCCGTCCAGCGTTGCCGCCTCCGCGCCGGGGACAGTCTGGAGCAACCGGCCCGACATCTTCTGCAGCCCGCGGCTCGCGAACGGGGCGATGGCATATACCGGCACGCGGTGCTTGAGCGCGGCTTTGCGCAACCGCAGGAACACGATCGGCGACTCGTCCTCCGGCTCGAACCCGACGAGCAGCACCACCGGCGCCGATTCCAGGTCGGAGTAGCTGACGGTGATCGGCCTACCGGCCACCCGGGCCGCGAGGAACTCGGCCTCTTCCGCCGAGTGCGGGCGGACGCGGAAGTCGATGTCGTTGCCGCCCAATGCAATTCGGGCGAACTTGGCGTAAGCGTACGCGTCTTCCCACGTCATCCGCCCGCCGACCAGAACGCCCACGCGCCCCCGCTCCGAGGCGAGTCCCTCAGCCGCCACGGTCAGCGCGTGCGACCACGACGTCGGCGCCAGCGCGCCGTCGGCATCTCGGATCAGGGGAGTGGTGATCCGGTCGGGCTGGGTGGCGTAGGTGAACGCCCACCGGCCCTTATCGCAGTTCCACTCCTCGTTGACCTCCGGGTCATCGCCGGCGAGGCGGCGCATGACCTTGCCGCGGCGGTGATCGCTGCGCTGAGCGCACCCGGATGCGCAGTGCTCACACACGCTCGGGCTGGATACCAAATCGAAGGGACGGGCCCGGAACCGGTAGGCGGTTGAGGTCAACGCGCCCACCGGGCAAACCTGCACGGTGTTGCCCGAGAAATAGGAGTCGAACGGTTCGTTGGCGTAGATGCCCACTTGCTGCAGCGCACCGCGCTCCAACATCTCGATGAAGGGGTCACCGGCGATCTGGTAGGAGAACCGGGTACAGCGGGCGCACAAGACACATCGCTCCCGATCCAGCAGAACTTGCGAGGAGATGTTGATCGGCTTGGCGAATGTGCGCTTGACGTCGGTGAAGCGGGAATCGGCGCGGCCGTTGGACATCGCCTGGTTCTGCAGCGGGCATTCGCCGCCCTTATCGCACATCGGGCAGTCCAGCGGATGGTTGATCAGCAGCATTTCCATCACGCCCTGCTGCGCTTTGTCGGCGGCCGCGGACGTGAGCTGGGTGCGTACGACCATGTCGTCGGCGACCGGCGTCGTGCACGACGCCATGGGTTTGCGCTGGCCCTCGATTTCGACCAGGCATTGCCGGCATGCGCCGACCGGGTCCAGCAGCGGGTGGTCGCAGAACCGCGGGATCTGGACGCCCATCAACTCGGCGGCGCGGATCACCAGCGTCCCCTTCGGCACGCTGATCTCGACACCGTCGATCGTCAGCGTCACCATCTCAGGCGGGGCTACGTCGCCGCCGGTTTGAGGTTTGGCCGCACCAGAAAGGCTTGTCATCAGGCCGTCACGCCTCCCCGTTTGCCGTGAGCAGGGATTCTCGAGGGTCGAACGGGCAGCCGCCGCCCTCGACGTGTGCAACGTACTCGTCGCGGAAGTACTTGAGCGACGAGATCACCGGCATCGCCGCGCCATCGCCCAACGCGCAGAACGACTTTCCCAAGATGTTGTCCGCGATGTCCGCCAGCTTATCGAGGTCCTCGTCGGTGCCCTTGCCGGTCTCCAGCCGCTCGTAGATTTGCTCCAGCCAATACGTGCCTTCCCGGCACGGGGTGCACTTGCCGCACGACTCATGCTGATAGAACTCGGTCCAGCGCCGGACGGCACGCACTACGCAAGTGGTCTCGTCGAAGATCTCCAGGGCCTTGGTGCCCAGCATTGATCCGGCTTCGCCGACAGCTTCGTAGTCCAGTGGCACGTCGAGGTGCTCGTCGGTCAGCAGCGGTGTCGAGGACCCGCCCGGCGTCCAGAACTTCAGCCGGTGCCCGGCCCGCACTCCGCCGGCATAGTCGAGCAACTCGCGCAGCGTGATACCCAACGGCGCCTCGTACTGGCCAGGGCGGGTCACGTGGCCAGATAGCGAGTACAGGTTGAAGCCGGGCGATTTCTCGCTGCCCATCGACCGGAACCAGTCCACCCCGTTGAGGATGATCGGCGGCACGCTGGCGATGGTTTCCACGTTGTTGATCACCGTGGGGCATCCATAGAGCCCGGCCACCGCCGGAAACGGTGGGCGAAGCCGCGGCTGGCCGCGCCGGCCCTCGAGCGAATCCAGCAGCGCGGTCTCCTCGCCGCAGATGTAGGCGCCCGCGCCGGCGTGCACCACCATCTCCAAGTCGTAGCCGGAACCGGCGATATCGCGGCCCAAGAAACCCGCCTCATACGCTTCGGCCACCGCGTGTCGCAGCCGCCGCAGCACCGGGACCACTTCGCCGCGCAGGTAGATGAACGCATGGCTGGCGCGGATCGCGTAGGCGGCGATGATGCTGCCTTCAATCAGGAAGTGCGGTGTGGCGAACATTATCGGGATGTCCTTGCACGTTCCGGGCTCGGACTCGTCGGCATTGACGACGAGATAGTGCGGCTTGGCGGCCGGGCCCTTGTCGCCTTGCGGGATGAACCCCCACTTCGTCCCGGTCCCGAAACCGGCCCCGCCGCGTCCGCGCAGCCCGGAATCCTTCACGGTCTGCAGCACTTCCTCGGGCTTCATGTCGAGGGCTTTCTGCAGGGCCCGATAGCCGTCGTGGCGGCGATAGGTCTCAAGAGTCCACGATTGCGGGTCGTCCCAGTAGCGGGTCAGTACGGGAGTCAAGGCGGTCTTCGGCATCACTCGCCTTTCCCGGAGGGTGTGCTGTCGGCCGGGGGTGCCGTCATGTCGTTTTCCTGTGCGACGCGCAGACCGGCCAGGGTGGCCGCACCGGCACCGCCCTGACCTTCGTCGGGACGTTGGTCGGGAAAGCCAGCCAGGATCCGCTCGGTCTGGCGGAAGGAGCACAGCGGGGCGCCCCGGGTGGGATTCGGGATTTCGCCGGACCGCAGCCCGTCGACGAGCTCGCGTGCCGACGCGCAAGTCTGGTTGTCGAAGAACTCCCAGTTGACCATCACCACCGGGGCGTAGTCGCAGGCGGCGTTGCATTCGACGTGCTGCAAGGTCACAGTCCCGTCGTCGGTGGTCTGGTCGTTGTCGATGCCGAGGTGCTCTTTGAGCGCCTCGAAGATCGCGTCGCCGCCCATGACCGCGCATAATGTGTTGGTGCACACGCCAACCAGGTAATCGCCGGTGGGCCCGCGCCGATACATCGAATAGAAGCTCGCCACGGCCGCCACCTCGGCCCCCGTCAGCCCCAGCTGTTCACCGCAGAACTCCAAACCCGCGGGGGTCAGGTAAGAGTCCTCCGACTGCACCAGGTGCAGCAGCGGCAGTATCGCCGAGCGATGGTTGGGGTAGCGCCCGAGGATTTCTTTGGCGTCGACCTCCAGCCGCGCCTTGACTTCGGCCGGATATGACTGGGGAGCGCCTTCGACGACGAATTGCCCGGGCTCTTCCGGCGGCGGGCCGAGTTGGATGAATATCCGCTCGCCCGAAGAGCCGACGGCGGGCGCCTGCGGCCCCGTCACCGGTCGACCCCGCCCATCACCGGATCGATGCTGGCGACCGCGGCGATCACATCGGCGACCATCCCGCCCTCGCACATCGCGGCGACGGCTTGCAGGTTGGTGAACGACGGGTCCCGGTAGTGCACCCGGTAGGGGCGGGTACCGCCGTCGCTGACCATGTGCACGCCCAGCTCGCCGCGTGGTGACTCCACCGCGACGTACACCTGGCCCGGCGGAACCCGGATGCCTTCGGTGACCAGCTTGAAGTGGT
>JAFAQO010000507.1 GCA_019246375.1 Mycobacterium sp.
CGATCGACCCGGTGGAGTGGAAGCGCGATCAGGCACTGAAATTCGGTGCCACCCACACCTATCCGGACATCGAGGCCGCACTGATGGGCATCGGCGAGGTCACCTACGGCTTGATGGCGAAGAAGGTGATCGTGACCGTCGGCGAGCTCAAGGGCGCCGACGTCGACAGCTACATCAACATCACCGCCAAGGGCGGCACGTGCGTGTTGACCGCCATCGGCAGCTTGCTGGATACCCAGGTGACGCTGAACCTCGCGATGTTGACTCTGATGCAAAAGAACTTGCAGGGCACCATCTTCGGCGGCGGCAACCCGCAGTACGACATTCCCCAGCTGTTGTCGATGTACACGGCAGGCAAGCTCAACCTCGACGACATGATCACCCGTCAGTACAAGCTGGAGCAGATCAACGATGGCTATCAAGACATGCTCCACGGCAAGAACATTCGCGGCGTCATCCGCTACACCGACGGCGACCGTTAGCCCCATGTCGCCGCTGGCCGGCCCACTGCGGGTGTTCCAGGTGGCGTCCGGGAACGTCGGGACTGAGATGATCAAGCGGATCGTCCGGCATCCGGATTTGGAACTTGTTGGCCTGCATTGCTATTCGCCCGACAAGCGAAACCGTGACGCCGGCGAGATCGCCGGCATCGGGCCGATTGGCGTCACCGCCACCGACACGATCGAGGAAATCATCGCGGCCCGACCGCATTGCGTGACCTTTCACGGGGTGTGGCCGGACTTGGCACTTTACCAGCGGGTGCTCGCGGCAGGCATTAACATCGTCACTACCGCTGACTGGATCACCGGGCACCACCGCGACGTCAATCACCGGTTGCCCGATGGCCGTACCGAATCCGAGCTGCTGCAGGACGCCTGCCTGCGCGGGCAGTCGACCTTCTACGGCACCGGGATGAATCCTGGCCTGGCGCAGATTCTTTCAATCATGCACAGCGCCGATGTCGCCGACATCGAGAACGTCACCTGCATCGAGTCGGTCGACGTATCCTGCCACCACTCCGCTCCGACCTGGGCCAATTGCGGGTTCGGCCGCCCGGTCGAGGATCCAGAGGTGCCGCGGCTGCTCGAGCTGGGCACCCGGGTCTTTGAAGACGGTGTGCGGCTAATGGCTGACTGCCTCGATATCGCACTTGGCGAGGTACGGTTCAGCTACGAGCTGGCAGCTTGCACCAAGGATGTAAATCTGGGCTGGTATCAGTTGCCGGCCGGTTCGGTGGGCGGGGCCGCGTTCCAGTACGTCGGCACGGTCGGCGGGACGCCGCGGGTCGAATTGCATCTGGAGTGGCAGATGACGCCATACACCCAGCCACGTTGGGATGTTCAGGGGTGTTACATCACCAAAATTCAGGGCGATCCGTGCATCTACAGTAAACACCTGATTTTGCCTAAGCCGGGCACCGACTTCTCGACTTCGGAGTCGTTCGCGACGATCGGAATGACCGTCACCGGAATGCCTGCGCTCAACGCCATCCGCGCGGTCGTCGACGCGCCGCCGGGTATTGTCACCAGCGCAGACTTGCCGTTGCGGGCATTCGCCGGTCGCTTCGCCGGGCCCGCTGGTGGCGACCCGCTGCGCCCGGCTTCGCCGCGCTTGCGATCGGCCACGCCCGCTGGTGGCGACCCGCTGCGGTGAGCGCTTTCTCTCACCTGCTGCAGCCGGGACGCATCGGCACTATGGCGCTGCGCAACCGGCTGGTCATGTCGCCGATGGAGACAATGTACGGCACCCCGGACGGGCTGCCGTCGCAGCGCACCCGTGACTACTTCGCCGCCCGCGCCCAGGGCGGAGTCGGCCTGATCACCGTGGGCGCCACAGGGATTGACGACCGCCATCCGGAAACGCCGGGCGGACTGCACCTGAGCACAGACGAGTCGGTGGGAGCGCACCGGGCGCTGGTGGAGGTCGTGCATGAACACGGCGCCAAGATCCAGCCGCAGATCGCGCATGCGGGACCGGACGGTCTCGGCCCCGAGATGCACGGCGTGACTTCCTGGGGACCGTCGGTGATCCCGTCGTATCTGACCGGGCGCCCGTCGGCTGAGATCAGCGCTGCGCAATTCACCGGGGTGCTCGACCTCTTCAAGGCAGCGGCGCGTCGCGCCGCCGAGGCTGGCTACGACGGCATCGAACTACACGCCGCGCACGGCTACATGCTCCTGGGTTCCTTCCTTGCCCCGCAACGTAACCGGCGCACCGACGACTACCGCGGCGACTCGGTGTGGGGCCGGATCCGGGCAGTGGTGGAGACGCTGGCCGCGATTCGTTCCGAGGTCGGCGACGCGCTGCCGATCACACTGCGGATCTCCGGGTACGAGCGGGTGGCCGGGGGCCGTCCTATCCACGAAACCGCACAGGTGGCACCAGAACTCGTAGCCGCCGGCGCGGACGCGTTCCATGTCAGCGGTGGCGTGATAGACCGGCTGGTCACTGGAATGGTCAACGGCGCCGACGACGGTGACGCGCTCAACGTCGGCGCCGCGGCCGCGGTCAAGGAGGTGGTCGATGTGCCGGTGATCGCCGTCGGCCGCATCCATGATCCGGGCCGGGCGGAGAAGATTCTGGCCGACGGGCGCGCCGACTTCATCGCGATGGGTCGCCCGCTGCTCGCCGATGCTGACTTACCGCGCAAACTCATTGCCGGCCAGGCAGGTCGGGTCCGCAAGTGCATCTCGTGTGAAAACTGCGTCGACGCCATGGAACAGCGGTTCTCGGTCGACTGCGCGGTCAATCCCCGTACCGGCAAGGAACGTGAACTGGCCGGGCACCGCACCGCGCGAGCCAAGCGTGTCGTGGTGATCGGCGGCGGGCCGGCCGGTCTGGAAGCCGCGCGGGTCGCCGCCGAACGGGGCCATCGGGTCACGCTGTTCGAGCGCGGTGGCCAGTTGGGCGGCGCACTGCGCTGGGCGTGTGTGCTGCATCCGGAGAACGAGCCGTTCCTGCGCTATCTACGTGGTGAAATCTGCCGCAGTACAACGAAAGTACATATTGGTCACGCCGCTTCAGTCGACGAGGTCGTCGAACTGGCGCCCGACGCGGTCGTGGTCGCCACCGGCGGCCGAGTCGTCATCCCCGCGATACCGGGCGCCGAGCTCCGCCATGTCCGCACCGGGCCCGGGCTGCGTGAGCTCCTCGGCGGGCAAGCCGACCCCGACGACCCGGCCTGGCAGCGGCTGAGCGCCCGGTTACTCGCCGGATGGCGGCAGCGGCTGGTGCAATCCACCGCGATACGGGTTACGACCCGCGCCTGGATGCCGCTCGGCCGACGAGTCGTCATCGTCGGTGGTGACCTGGTCGCGCTGGAACTGGCCGAATTCTTGGCCGACCGTGGCCGTTTCGTCTCGATCCTCGAGCCCGGCAAAGCCATAGCGCCCGAGGTCGGCATGAAGCGCAGGACAGAGCACATGGATCGCCTGGACCGGCTGGGGGTGACCGTCCATGTCCGGGCACCTGTCGAACGGATCACCGCTGACAGCGTCGTGTTCACACCAGCCGGTGGGACGACACGTCAACTGGCGGCAGACAGCGTCGTCGTAGCCGGAACACCGGAACCAGACACCGAGCTGTTCGACGCCTTAGTGGCCGCCATGCCCGGTGCCGAGGTGCATGCCGCCGGCGACTGCAGCGGCCTCGGCCTGATCCGCAAAGCCACCGAGGACGGTGCCCGCACCGCCTGCGCTATCTAATGAGAGGAGCGAAATCCATGTCTCAGCAAACTATTCGGCAATCACCGGCGCTCACCGCCTCGCAGTCGTCGTGGCGGTGTGTGCAGGCCCGTGACCGGGAAGGTTGGCTGGCGCTGATGGCCGACGACGTCGTCATCGAGGACCCGATAGGCAAGTCCGTCACGAATCCCGACGGCACCGGTGTCCGGGGTAAAGAGGGCGTCGGCGCTTTCTTCGACACAAACATTGCCGCCAATCACCTCACGATCACCTGCGAGGAGACCTTCCCGTCCAGCTCGCCAAACGAGATCGCCCATATCTTGGTGCTGCACAGCAAGTTCGACAATGGAGTCACCAGCACAGTTCGAGGGGTGTTCACCTACCGCGTCGACGACGCCGGGCTCATGACGAATATGCGCGGCTACTGGAACCTCGAGGCGATGACATTCGGCAAGGACGAATGAGCTCAAGCGATCCACAACTGTTGGCGGGCAGGGGCGCGGTTGTGGTCGGCGGATCGCGCGGCATCGGTGCGGCGGTCGCCTGCTTGCTGGCGCAGCATGGCGCCGCGGTCGTGGTCAATGGTCGAGACCGTGATGTGGCCGAGCAGACCGCCGACAAGATCACCACTACTGGCGGCCGGGCGGTGGTCCACGCTGGGTCACCGGCAGACCAGGCAGTCGCAAATGCGTTGATCGCCAGATGTATTGGCGAGTTCGGTGGAATCGAAATCCTGGTGAATTGCGCGGGCATCGCCGAGCCGGCAAGCTCGTCCATCCTGGACATCAGCGCCGCACAATTCCGTGAACTGCTCGACACGCACCTGGGGACGGTTGTCGCGACCTGCCGCGCGGCCGCGCCCAGGATGGTCGCCCAGGGCGGCGGCAGCATCATCAACACCGGTTCGTTCGCGTTTCTCGGTGACTACGGTGGCACCGGCTACCCGGCCGGCAAGGGCGCGGTCAACAGCCTGACGATGGCAATCGCCGCCGAGCTGAAACTGCACCGGGTCCGGGCCAACGTCGTCTGCCCAGGCGCCAAAACCCGCTTGTCCACCGGACCCGAGTACGAAGCCCACATCGTCGATCTACACCGCCGCGGAATGCTCGACGAAGGTTCGATGCGCGGATCACTGAATGCCGCGCCACCGGAGTATGTGGCGCCGCTGTATGTCTATCTGGCCAGTGATCACGCCCAGCAAGTGACGGGGCAAATCTTCATTGCTTCCGGCGGATTCGTCGGACGGTTTCCGCGGCCCGCCCCAGCGGTCATCGGATACCACGACCATAACGATTCGCCGCCGTGGTCGGTGGCCGAACTCAGCGGAATGATAGACGGCGGAGCGTACGGGAGCGGCCCCTAAGCTTGAACCCATGTCCACCGTCTTCACCAAGATCATCAATGAAGAAATCCCGGCCCGGTTCGTCTACGAGGACGACGAAACTGTTGCGTTCCTGACGATCGAGCCGATGACGCAGGGCCACACGCTGGTAGTGCCGCGTGAAGAAATCGATCAATGGCAAGACGTCGACTCTGAGGTGTTCGGCCGCATCATGGCGGTGGCGCAACTGATCGGCAAGGCCGTCTGCCAGGCGTTCAACGCCGAGCGTGCCGGGGTCATCATCGCCGGTCTGGAGGTGCCCCATCTGCACATCCACGTCTTCCCGGCCCGCGACCTCAGCGACTTCGGCTTCGCCAATGTCGACCGCAACCCGACGCCGGAGTCGCTTGATGAGGCGCAAGCCAAGGTCAAAGAGGCACTCGCCGAACTGATATAGGTCAGCCGACGTGGGCTGGCACGTCGGTGATGCGCGGCAAGCTGACTCGGAAACGACAACCGTGCCCGGGCGCAGTGGTCACCGCGACCGTGCCGCCGTGAGCGTAGACGAGCGAGTCGACGATCGACAGCCCGAGCCCGGTGCCGCCACTGGTACGCGTCCGTGACGAGTCGGTGCGATAGAACCGCTCGAACACCCGCTGGGCATCTTGCTGACTCATGCCGGGGCCCTCGTCAACGACTTCCAGCACGGCGTCATCGCCGTCGGTGCCAACCCGCACGGTGATGTCGGCGGATTCCGGAGTGTGCTGCAGCGCATTGGTGACCAGATTGCTCAACACCTGGCGCAGTCGAGCCTCATCGCCAAGCACCTCCGGGGTGCCCGGCCCGTCCAGCACTTCCATGGTGATCTTGCGATTGGGAGCTATCGGCTGCGCGTCGTGCACGGCGTCGGTCGCGAGCGCGAGTAAGTCGACTCGCCGCTCCTCCAGCGGGCGCTGCGCGTCTAGCCGGGCCAGCAGCAGCAAATCCTCGACCAGCAGGCCCATGCGGCTCGATTCGCTTTCAATGCGCGACATCAGCATCTCGACGTCGCGGGCGGCGCCTTGGCGGTACAACTCCGCGAAGCCGCGAATAGTAGTCAGCGGAGTGCGCAGTTCGTGGCTGGCGTCGGTGATGAACCGGCGCATCCGGTCCTCCGAGCTGCGCGCCTTCTCCGCCGAGGACTCCGAGGACGCCACCGCCCGCTGGATTTGCGCGAGCATTCCATTGAGCGCCAATGAAAGTCGGCCTACCTCGGTTCGTGGATCACGCTCGGGGATACGACGGTCCAGCTGTCCGCCGGCGATCGCCGCGGCGGTCCGCTCGACTTCGATCAAGGGCCGCAGGCTGCGGTGCACTACCGCGGATCCGGCCATACCGACGACCAGCAACACCCCCGCGCCGATGGCGACCTGTAGCCACAGCAGGGAGCGGACCGTGTGCTGCATATCGGAGAGCTCGATCGCGACGGTGATGAGTTCGCCATGCGGCCCCCGCACCGACATCGCCCGCCATCGAACCGGCGAGCCGTCGACCGACCCGACCGTCGTCGGGTTGGGCCCGACGTCGTTGTTGGCCGGCAACGCCGGTTCC
>JAFAQO010000318.1 GCA_019246375.1 Mycobacterium sp.
GGTTTGCCACCCGCAACCTTGCCGGTGTCGGCTAACGTCGACGCCGGTTTTTTTGCTCGGACAGCTGGCGAATTCGGTCCGGAACGGGTGTTTCGGACGGCTGGGTCTTTGGTGGCTTGCTCCGGGGCAACCGCGAGGAAATCGTAATGCTGGGACGCCATGTTTATCGAGTGCATCCGATAGACGAGGGATGGACAGTGACGAAAGAAGGCGAGGATCACCCGCGCGGTGAATTCTCCAGCCGCGAGGAAGCGATCGCCGAGGCCGTTCGTCTGGCCGGCTCCGATGAGCCGGCCAAGGTAACCGTCGACAACGGTGACGGGACCATCTCAGAAGAGTGGCTTTTTGGCAGCGATGCCGTCACAGAACTTGGAGCCTGAACCGAGCGCTCTTCCAACTCGTCCTTCATCAATCCCATCGAACGCCCTGTCGCAGAGCCGCAGACCGCGGCGGCGCCTCGTCGATCTAGGCGGGGCCGTGTATGCTCCGCGCGAACGGTAATGCGAACGGCGACGGGAGGCACCCGGATGGCGGCTTTCGAGAAGCGAAGGATTGGACGAACTTCGATAGAGGTGACGGTACTGGGGCTCGGTTGCGCGACGCTTGGCGGCAGCCGGATCGCGGTTTCCCGGCAAGAAGCCGAGAGCATTGTGGCAGCGGCGTGGGCGGCCGGGGTGAACTACATCGACACGGCGCCCTATTACGGTGTCGGGAGGGCTGAGCGTTGTGTCGGCGATGCAATGCGCTGGGTCCCCCGCGAGGAATGGGTGTTGTCGACCAAAGTCGGACGCCTGCTTCGACCCCGCGCAAACGCCGCCGAGGATGCCGAACGGCACCATCCGCTGCCGTTCGAGCCTGGATACGACTACTCGTACGATGGAGTGATGCGCTCCTTTGAGGACAGCCTGCAGCGGCTCGGGCTGGCGAGGATCGACATTCTCTATGTGCACGACATAGGCGCGATGCAGCATGGCGCGGAAGCCCATCCGCAGCTGATGCGCACGCTGCGCGAGGGTGGTTATCGGGCGCTCGAGGAGCTGCGCTCCGCCGGCACGGTGCAGGCGATCGGTATCGGTGTCAATGAGCGGGAGGTGCTGATCGAGGCCTTGGAGTGGGGCGACTGGGATGCCTTTCTCCTTGCCGGCCGCTACACCCTGCTCGAACAGTCGCCGCTCGAGGACCTGCTGCCAAGATGCGAGAAGGTCGGCACATCGATCGTGGTGGGCGGGCCGTTGAATTCGGGCATCCTCGCTGGCCGGGACACCTGGAATTACAAGACGGCGCCGCCTGAGATCGTCGCTCGGGTTAACGCCATCGAGGCAATTTGCGACAGCCACCGAGTGCCTCTGGCGGCGGCAGCGTTGCAATTTCCACTCGCTCACCCGGCAGTCGCGGCGATAATTCCCGGCCCGCGCAACGCCGATGAGTTTCACGCCAACGTCCGACTGCTGCGGCACCCAATCCCGGCCGCGCTGTGGGCCGATCTCCGCGACGCCGGCTTGCTTCACCCACACGCGCCAACACCAGGCCGGCACAGTTAGGACCTTGACCGGCGTCAAACATTGGGCTGCCGGTCTGGCTACCGCGATTTTGATCGGCACGGGGGATGTTGCCGCCGCCGACCAGGCCGCCGTAGCACCACCGCAGGGTTCCACGCCACTGCTCGAACTCGTCGCGGACGGTGTTCAGATCTACACCTGCGAGGCCAAGGAAGGCGGCTTCGCCTGGTCATTCAAAGCGCCGGAAGCCAACCTCTTTGACAACCAAGGCCGGCAGGTCGGCACCCACTTCGCCGGCCCAGTCTGGAAGCTCGACGATGGGTCGGAAGTCACCGGCGAGGTGATCGCGAGGGCCGAAGCGGCGGAACCCCGGTCAGTTCGGTGGCTATTGCTGCGCGCCAAGGGCCGTCAAGGGTCGGGTGCCCTTTCCGCGGCCGCTTACATCCGCCGGACCGAGACGAAAGGCGGAGTAGCCCCCGACGCGGGCTGCGACGCGGCCCATCTTTCGCAGCAGGCGCGCATGCGCTATTCGGCCACGTATCAATTCTTCAGTAAGGAAAAATAAGCGCCACCACGCGAGGCAGATCGGCACATCGGCCGGGAACGAAGAGGAGGCCGAGCAGCATGAGAGGGAAAGCACGGATCGCCCATTTGGCCGGCCCCAACGCGACGATCCAGAACACGCTGCCACTGGTCACCTCCAACAAGGCGAGGGCCAAGCACAATCTCTCCTTGCTGACCAATCCCGACGGCACGCCGGCGCGGTTCGACGTGCTGCGGCCGCAGCGCCTGGCCGCGCCGGTGACCGTGTATGTCGAGCAGTTCAGCGCGCATCCGCTCGAAACCGACGCCGCTCAGCTCTACGGCCCTCCGGACGGCTACATCGACAATACCGGGCGCCTCCACAAAGAGCGGCAGAGCGTCGACGACAGGCCCGTCTACGAGGTCGAACTGCGGCCGGAAGACGGGCTCTACCCGCTGCCCTACATGGCGCTGCAGGCCGACGGTTCGGCCTGGGAGGAGGAATGCGCATTCCCCGGCGCCCCTGAGCCGAAAGCACGGCAAGGCTTCTTTCCGGACGGGTCGCGCAGCTTCGAGGAGATCGACCGCCTGCAGGTCGGCGAGCACGGCGTCGGAAACCTGATCTCCGGCAAGGCGGAGATCCACTTTTATCGCATCCTGCCGCCCTCCGGTTACACGCGGGGCCTGTCCGCCGACCGACGCACCGACACGGGCTCGGGCGACATTCCATCCGAGCGGCGCGGCGTCGATTTCTTCCCGTATAAGCCGCCGCATCTCGCCGCTTCTGCACCGCGCCCGGCTTTGGCGCGAGCCACCAACGCCGTGCAGCAAATTCTGGCGAGCGGCAAGTACGATGGCGCGATCTGGACGGAGGGCAGTCCCCGGATCGAGGAGACGATCTACTGGCTCAACCTGCTGGTCGACACGACGGTGCCGATTTGCGGCAATGCCGCGCAACGGCCACACGGCATGATCAGCAATGACGGGCCGAAAAACCTCGTCGACTCGGTCGAATACATCGCCTCCCGCGTCTGGCAGGAC
>JAFAQO010000324.1 GCA_019246375.1 Mycobacterium sp.
GCGAAGGCGTGCGCCCGATCCTCGCGCGGCGAGGCCTCCTCGGTGACGGCGCAAACGTCAACACCCCGACCGGACCTGCCCGATCCGCATTCCTTGCACACCTCGGACAATTAAGCCCAGCCCGGTGACAGCCCTGCCGGTGGGCCCGGTCTCACGCCGCTGATCCTGGTTGCCCTCATTAGAGCCGACCACGGCAGCCCGTGGTATGCCTGCGGCTACCTGGTGGCAACTGCGGTGATCAGCGTGGGCGCGACTGTTCTGCTCAAACCTGGTTGACCTCCGATACCTGCTCGTGAGCGCCGACAGCGCACACTTTGAGCGCGGGCGAAGGCTCGACAACCACCACACGGACGTACTCTGGTGACCATGCGACTTCAGCGGCAGGTGGTGGACTACGCGCTTCGGCGTCGCTCACTGCTGTCCGAGGTCTACTCGGGACGCACCGGCGTTTCCGAGGTTTGTGACGCGGATCCCTACCTGCTGCGCGCCGCCAAGTTCCACGGGAAACTCAGTGCGGTGATGTGTCCTATCTGCCGGAAAGAGCAGCTCACGCTGGTGTCGTGGGTGTTCGGCGACCATCTCGGCGCGGCGTCGGGCTCTGCCCGCACGGCCGAGGAGTTGGTCTTGCTCGCGTCTCGTTACGAGGAGTTCTCCGTACACGTGGTGGAGGTATGCCGGACCTGCAGCTGGAATCACCTGGTCAAGTCGTATGTACTCGGCGCGACACGCCCGCCCAAGGGTTCGCGTGGCGCGCCGGCGGCGCACAACGGTACCCGCACGGCCAGTGAATAACGAAGGGCGCCACGACGAGTCAGCCACTGACGTCCCGAAGGGGTCAGCGGCGGGTGACGTGTCCAAACACCCATCCGGTGCCGGGGGCAACGCTGCGGGGAGCCCCGGTCGCGGGGCATCTCCGCGTCCCGGTCCTGTGCCACCGGACGACCGGCTGACCGCGATAATCCCGGCGGTGAACGACGGCACCTCGCGCGACCAGGTGGAGGCGGCCAAGGCGGCGCTGGGTAGCAACTCGCCGCCGACGTTGGGGGAACGCGACCAGATCGAGGCGGTCAAGGCTGCGCTCGGTGGCAGGCCGCCGTCGAAGCCGCCGGGGGGCGATCGGCGCCTCAGCGCTGGCCCTCCACCGGGGGGACCACCCGGGCCGCCGCGGCAACAGCTGTCGCAGCTGAATTGGGACTGGGTCCAACACGTCAACTGGATGTGGGTGCGACGCGCGCTCTACGTCACTGCGGTGGTGGTGTTGGTGTTGCCGCTCGTCACGTTCGCGATGGCTTATCTCATCGTCGACGTGCCCAAGCCAGGAGACATCCGTACCAACCAGGTTTCGACGATCCTGGCCAGCGACGGTTCCGAACTCGGCAAGATTGTCCCGCCCGAAGGAAATCGAGTCGACGTCAACCTCGATCAGGTACCGATGCATGTGCGGCAGGCAGTAATCGCCGCCGAGGACCGCAACTTCTATTCCAACCCGGGGTTCTCGTTCACCGGATTCGCGCGGGCGGTGGAGAACAACCTGTTCGGTGGCGACACCCAGGGTGGGTCGACCATCACCCAGCAGTACGTCAAGAACGCCCTGGTGGGGTCGCAGCGCGCGGGACTGGGTGGGATCATCCGAAAGGCCAAAGAACTGGTCATCTCCACCAAGATGTCGTCGGGGGAGTGGTCCAAAGACGACGTGCTGCAGGCGTACTTGAACATCATCTACTTCGGCCGCGGTGCCTACGGAATCGCTGCGGCCGCCAAGGCCTACTTCGACAAACCCGTTGAACAGCTGACCGTTTCAGAGGGAGCATTGCTGGCCGCGCTGATCCAGCGGCCCTCAACGCTGGATCCGGCTGTTGACCTGCAGGGCGCGACCGCGCGCTGGAACTGGGTGCTCGACGGCATGGTCGACATCGGGGCGTTGTCACCCACAGACCGGCCCGCGCAGGTGTTTCCGCGCACCCTGCCACCCGATCAGGCTCGCGCGCAGAACCAGATCACCGGGCCCAACGGGTTGATCGAGCGCCAGGTGACCACGGAACTGATGGACCTGTTCAACATCGACCAGCGGACCCTGAACACCCAGGGCCTGCAGATCACCACCACCATCGACCCGCTGGCCCAGCAGGCCGCCGAGAAGGCGGTGTCGAACAACCTCGAGGGGCAGGATCCCGACATGCGCGCCGCGGTGGTGTCAATCGATCCGCGCAACGGAGCGGTGAAGGCCTACTACGGCGGCTCCGACGCCCACGGGTTCGACTTCGCTCAAGGGGGAATGCAGACCGGATCGTCGTTCAAGGTCTTCACGCTCATCGCCGCACTGGAGCAGGGCATGGGACTGGGCACGCAGGTCGACAGCTCCCCGCTGACCGTCGACGGAATCAAGATCACCAATGTCGAAGGCGAAAGCTGCGGAACCTGCAATATTGCCGAAGCGCTCAAACGCTCGCTGAACACCTCGTACTACCGGCTGATGCTCAAGCTGAAGCACGGCCCCGAGGACGTTGCGGACGCCGCCCACCAAGCGGGCATTGCGACGAGCTTTCCCGGCGTCGCGCACACGCTGTCCGAGGACGGCCAAGGCGGGCCGCCCAACAACGGGATCGTTCTGGGCCAGTATCAAACTCGACCAATAGACATGGCTTCGGCGTATGCGACGCTGGCCGCGTCGGGCGTCTACCACCGACCGCGTTTCGTGCAAAAGGTTGTCAATGCCGAAGGCCAAGTGCTCTTCGACGCCAGCACCTCCGACAACAGCGGAGAACAGCGCATCGACAAGGGGGTCGCCGATAATGTCACCGCCGCGATGCAGCCCATCGCCGCCTATTCCAATGGGCACAGCTTGGCCGGCGGCCGGCCCTCGGCGGCCAAGACCGGCACCACCCAACTGGGTGACACCGGCGCCGACAAGGACGCCTGGATGGTGGGGTTCACGCCGTCGCTGTCGACGGCGGTGTGGGTGGGCACCGTCAGAGGCGACAAGCCGCTGGTGAACAGGTGGGGCTCTCCGGTTTATGGTTCGGGTCTGCCGTCCGACATCTGGAAGGCGACCATGGACGGAGCCCTCAAAGGCACCAGCAATGAGTCGTTCCCCAAGCCGGCATCGATCGGCGGATATGCCGGTGTGCCGGAAGCGCCGGCCCCGGCGACGCGGGTCCAGGCGCCATCGCAGAACGTCATTCAGCCCAGTATCCAAGTGGCACCGGGCATCACCATCCCGGTGGGTCCGCCCACCACCGTCCCCGCTGAGCCCTTCCCGGCCGAGCCCGCTCCCGGTCCGCCATTCGGGGGCCCCGCCGGTCCGCCAGTTGGGGGCCCCGTCGCTCCACCGTTCGGGGGCCCTGCCGGCCCGCCATTCGGCGGTCCTGAAGGTCCCGCGCCGCCACCGTGACGGGTATCGACACCCGCCGCGCCACTATCTCGCCGCAGCCGCTGGCCGCCGATCTGCGTACCGCCGACAATCGCGATTGCCCCAGCCGCACCGACTCTTTGGGCTCGGCGCTGTCGAATGTCATTGGCGGACCGGTAGGCCGGCACGCAGTGATCGGCCGCACGCGGTATTTGACGCCGTTGCGGCCGATGTTTTTGATCGCGTTGGTGTTCTTGGCGCTGGGATGGTCGACCAAAGCGGCCTGTCTGAACAGCACCGGCACCGGGACCGGCGACCAGCGAGTGGCCAACTGGGATAACCAGCGCGCTTATTACGAGCTGTGCTACTCCGATACGGTGCCGCTCTACGGCGCAGAGTTGTTGAGCCAGGGCAAGTTTCCCTATAAGTCCAGTTGGATCGAGACGGATTCGAGTGGCAAACCACAGATCCGCTACGACGGCCAGCCGGCAATCCGCTATATGGAGTATCCGGTGTTGACCGGTGTCTACCAGTACATGTCGATGACGCTGGCCAAGACATACACCGCGTTGAGCAAGTTGCGTGTGGTCCCGGTGGTCGCCGAAGTGGTGGTGTTCTTCGATGTCGCCGCGATTGGTTTGGCGCTGGCGTGGCTGGCGACCGTCTGGGCCGCCGCAAGCTTGGCGGGGCGCCGGGTGTGGGATGCGGCGCTGGTGGCCGCTTCGCCGCTGGTGATTTTTCAGATCTTCACCAATTTCGACGCGTTGCCAACAGCTTTCGCCCTCGGGGGACTGCTGGCGTGGGCACGGCGAAGACCGGTG
>JAFAQO010000376.1 GCA_019246375.1 Mycobacterium sp.
GTGAGACTCGCCGGACTTGAGACCCCCGTTTCATTTCAGCGAGAGGCACAGGGTCGGGGCCCTGCCAGTCCTCGCCTCTACGTGTGGGGCTGACTCGACGTCGATCGCAACTCGCTAACTGTTCTTCGCGGGCCCGGTTACGGCGGCTAGTTCGGCAGGCGTTGCAGTGGTGGCATCATCGCCATATGGGCATGCTGTTCCGGCTGGCGGAGTTTCTCATCCTGGCATTACCGCTGGCCGGCATGATCATCGCTGCGATCAAAGCCTTCTCTGCCAACCAGCGGAGAGGCGCGCAGTCCCGGGATCGGCGACCTGACGACTTGCCGGTTGGCGTGCCTTCTGGAACCGCCGTCAGCAACCAGGCTGCCCAATGGGCGTCGATCAAACGTGTCGTGGAAGAGCACAGCCGCACAGAAGCACGTTGGCTGGAGTACGAACTCGACTTCGTCAAGCTGCTGGACTTTCCGCTCATGACCGACATGCGCAATCCACTGACGACGGCCTTTCACAAGGCCAAGCTCAAAGCCGACTTCCTGCGGCCGGTGAAGGCGGAAGATCTCCTCGATGACCGAGAAGCCGCAGCGCAGTACCTCGCCGCCGTTCAGGAGTATGTCAGCGCATTCAATGTCGCTGAGGCGGAGGCCATTCGCAGACGCCGCAACGACTTTGCCCAAGAAGGACAGCAGCGGATTGCGCGTGCCCGAAGCCTGTTGCGCGTGGTGTCAGATTCCGCGGCGACTCCACAAGAGCGACAGCATGCGTACGACCTCGCACGCAAGGAACTCGACGGTCTGATCGTATTGCCGCCGGCGACTCAAGCACAGATCGAGCGCGGGATTTCCGGGGAGATAGACGGATAGTATCCGATCCGCGCGCACGCAACGAACCCCCACCAGTCAATCCGATTGAGCGAGCAGCGTTTTCGTCAACTCCTTCAGATGGCCTCGGATCGCGAAAATCTTTACAGGTATTTGTCTCAGGCCGGTGTGGGTTCGCCGACCTTGACCAGCATCTTGCCGATGTTGGCACCGGTGAATAACCCGTTGAGGGCATCGACGCACGACTCGACGCCCTCGAAGATGGTCTCGCGGTGCACCAGCCGGCCCTCCTGCTCCCACTGGCGCAACGCGGCGAAGGCCTCGTCGAAGCGGCTCCACTGGGCGAGCGCGTTGAATCCCTGCATAAGCGCCGTCTTGGCCAGCAGGTTCACGTAATTCGACGGGCCCGGATGCTCGCCGGTCAGGTAGCTGGAAATGACGCCGCACAGCACAACCCGCGCATTGTGTGCCAGGCGGCCCAGCACCGCGTCGAGGATTGGTCCGCCGACGTTGTCAAAGTAAACATCGACTCCGCGCGGGCAATTCTCCTTAAGCGCCGCCGCCAGGTTGCCTGCCCGGTAGTCGATGCAAGCGTCAAACCCAAAGTCTTCGACGACCACGCGGCACTTCTCCGGCCCACCCGCAATACCTACCACCCGAGCACCCGCGATCTTGGCGATCTGTCCGGCCACCGACCCCGTGGCTCCCGCCGCGGCCGAGACCACCACCGTCTCCCCGGGCTGGGGCCGGCCGATGCCGGTCATCCCGAAGTAAGCGGTGGCGCCCGTCGGGCCGTACACCGACATCACCGCCAGCTGGTCGGACACGCCGGGAATCGGCGTGCTGAAAACGTCGTCGCGAATGATCACGTATTCCTGGAAGCCCGAAAGCGTGGTAACCACGTCGCCGGCGGCATAGGCGTCGCAGCGTGATGCCACCACCTCGCCGATGCCGGCGGCCCGAATGACCTCACCCAGTTGCACCGGCGGCAGGTAACCCGGCTGATCGTTGAGCCAGGTCCGGACGGCGGCGTCAATCCCCACGTAGGTGTTGCGCAGCAGCGCCTCACCCTCGACGGGTTCCGGCGCGGGCGAGGTGACCAGCTCGGTGTCGCCGGGCTGGACCAACCCGGTTGGGCGGCGACGCAACAGTATCTGGCGGTTCGTAAGGTGCGGCACGATGAGAAACTACCGAAAGCGCTCGCCGTTTCGGAGATGAAGCCCGCAGCGATCCGACGGCGAGCTAACCCGTGAGCTTGCGGCTCCTGCTTGTGTTAGCGGCAGTGACCGCGCTCGCGGTCGGATGTTCGAACGAACGCTGCTTCACACCACCAAGATCGGCAACGACCCGCATGGGTTCACTCGCTGAATGAGCTTTAGTTGCAAGGGCATACGCCGATCGCTAGCTGGTGACCACCAGCCCCTGCTCGCAGCAGTCGAACCCTACGAAGACGTGTGCACTTTCCCAAGCAGTTCATGACAGCGCTTGGCCCGCTCCGAGTCCTGCGACATGACCTCCTCAAAAAACGAGGCAACGTCGTCAAACCCGGCGTTTTTCGCGTCCCGCACATACTGTCCGTAGTCATGCCCGGCCTTCAGCGAGTGATATTGCACCGAGATGAGATCGAACTCGACGTCTTTAAATCCGGTTTCCCCTGTTGCCATGATTCCTCCGATCACAGTGATGTCCTGACCCATCAGTGCTACCCGTCAACCGAGTACCTAAACGCGCCGACTAAGCCGTCCGCCGACACTTGCTTCGGGTACGGGCAGCGGTAGTTTCGGAAAGTGCTGTATTGGCTATGTTTCCGGCATGGCTGTCACGGAGTCACGCGAAGTCGTCATCGAGGCAACGCCGGACGAGATCATGGACGTGTTGTTCGATCTCGAGGCGTTGACCAAGTGGTCATCGGTTCATCAACAGGTCGAGATTCTCGAGCGGGACGACGAGGGCTACCCGAGCAAGTCTCGGCAGGTTGTCAAACTCGTCGGGGTCAGCGATGAGCAGGTGCTGGCCTACTCCGTGCACGACGACGGCGTGAGCTGGACGCTGGTCAGCTCCAAACAACAACGTGCGCAGGACGGCCGCTACACGCTTACGCCGGAGGACGATTCCACCCGCGTGCGGTTCGACCTCACCGTCGACCTCATCGCCCCGCTTCCCGGATTCCTTATCAAGAAGGGTGCCAAAGGTCTGATGGACACCGCGACCAATGGGCTGCGCGACCGGGTGCTCGACGTTAAAAAGGGAAACGCCTAATCGCTCAACCGCCGGGCGGTGAGAAGTGCACCACCTTCATGGCGGTCATCTCGTCGAGCAGCTCCGGGCCAAACCCGAATCCGCTGCCACTGGCCCGCCGCGGTTCCGACGCTCCGCCGGGCGCCCCGCCGAACACCGAGTTGATCTTTACGGTGCCCACAGGCAGAGCCCGCCACGCCGTCTGGGCGTGTTCCATGTCTGTTGTCAACACGGTGGCGGCCAGGCCGTAGCGGTCGTCGGCCGCCTCGGCCAGGGCTGCGTCGAAGTCGGCCACGACACGTATTGGAGCGATCGGGCCGAAAGTCTCCTCGCGGAACACCAGCATCTGCGGAGTGCAATCGGCCAGCACGGTTGGCGGGTAAAACGAGCCGGGACCCGGTCGCAGCTCGCCACCGACCAACAGCCGCGCCCCGCCGCCCACCGCCTCGTTAACGTGTCGGTGTACCTGATCACGCTGGGGCTCGTCGACCAACGGGCCGATCCGATCGGCCCATTCGCGGGCTTCGGCGACCAGCGCGTCGACGAACGCCTCGGCCACCGATTCGACGACGTAGATACGCTCCACCGAGACGCAGATCTGCCCGGCATTGGCGAACGCGCCCAGCGCGGCCTGCCCGGCTGCCCACCGTGGCTCCACACCGGCGTCGACGATCAGGGCGTCGTTGCCGCCGTTCTCCAGCAGCGCCTTGGCTCCTCGTTCAGCACACGCCCTGGCGATCTCCCGGCCAGTGGCACTGCTGCCGACGTGGGCTACCACGTCGATCTGCTTGGCGGCGGCCAGCCGGGCACCGACCGTCGCGTCTCCGTCGATGATCTCGAGCACCCCGTCGGGCAGGTGGGCGGCCAGCAGCTCGGCGAACCGTCGGCCAGTGCGGGGACAGCGCTCGCTCGGCTTGTGTACCACGGTGTTTCCGGTGACCAGCGCTGCTCCCAGCAGCCCGGCCGCCACGGCGACCGGATCGTTCCACGGCGTGAGCACCGCCACGACACCGCGCGGCTCGGGAATCATCAGATCGGTTGCGGCCCAGGCGCCCTGCAGGCTTCGCCCCCGGTGTAATGGTCCAAGCTCGGCGTATTGAACAAGCGTGCCGGCACCGGCTTCGACGCCACCCAGGGCGTCCTCCCTCAGCTTGCCGGTCTCCTGCTCATTGAGCTCGGCCAGTTCGTCGGCGGCGGCCCGAACGGCGGCGGCTGCAGCGGTCACGGCAGCAGCCCGCTCGGTGGCCGGTGTGCGGGCCCAGGGGACCGAGGCGGCGCGGGCTTGTGCGACCGCATTGGCGCAAGCGCCGGCATCGGCGATGGGCACCCGGGCGACGGTGTCCCCAGTGCGGGGGTCGAGGACGGTCAATTCCGTGGTGTTCGGCACCGATACGTTTTACCCCGCCTCGAAAAGATCAACACCAGCCCCGAATTGCAGACGCCGCTCCTATACCACCTGCATCATGAAAAGTCCTGCCACCGGGCGCACAACAACCTGGGGATAGACTTTCTTCGTCGGGGGGAACCGCGCTGGACAGGAGTGTAAATCCCATGGCCACCACCATCGAAACGGATGCCGAGGCCCGAACACCGTTCGAGCAGGAAGTCGCTGCCACGCAGCGGTACTTCGACAGTCCACGCTTCGACGGCATTATCCGCCTCTACACAGCTCGTCAAGTCGTAGAGCAGCGCGGCACGATTCCCACCGACTACACCGTGGCCCGAGAGGCGGCGACGGCTTTCTACAAGCGCCTGCGTGAACTTTTCGCCGAGGGCAAGAGCATCACCACATTCGGTCCCTACTCGCCGGGCCAGGCCGTGACCATGAAGCGGATGGGCATCGAGGGCATCTACCTCGGTGGCTGGGCGACGTCCGCTAAAGGTTCCACCACCGAAGAACCAGGGCCCGATCTGGCCAGCTATCCGCTGAGTCAGGTGCCGGAGGAGGCCGCGGGGCTAGTGCGTGCCCTTCTCACTGCCGACCGCAATCAGCAGTACTTGCGCCAGCGCATGACCGAAGCGGAGCGCTCCTCGATTCCGGCTACGGATTTTCGCCCGTTCATCATCGCCGACGCCGACACTGGCCATGGCGGCGACCCGCACGTACGCAACCTGATCCGCCGCTTCGTCGAGGCGGGCGTGCCCGGATACCACATCGAGGATCAGCGACCCGGCACGAAAAAATGCGGGCATCAGGGCGGCAAGGTTTTGGTGCCTTCGGACGAACAGATCAAGCGCCTCAACACCGCGCGCTTCCAGCTCGACGTGATGGGCGTACCCGGCATCATCGTCGCGCGCACGGACGCCGAGGCGGGCAACCTGATCGACAGCCGCGCCGATGAGCGCGACCAGCCGTTCCTCCTGGGCGCCACCAACCTGAAGATTCCGTCTTATAAAGCCTGCTTCCTGGCGATGATGCGGCGCTTCTACGAGTTGGGAGTCCACGAGCTGAACGGTCACCTGCTCTACTCCCTACCCGACGGCGAGTATGCAGCCGCGGACGCCTGGCTACAGCGCCACGGCATTGCTGATTTGGTCGCCGAGGCGGCCGCGGCCTGGCGGGAGGACGGAGACCAGTCGATCGACGCTCTCTACGACAAAGTCGAGTCCAAGTTTGTCGCGGCCTGGGAGGACGACGCCGGGGTGATGACCTTCGGCGAGGCAGTGGCGGAAGTGCTCGAATTCGGTGAGAGCGAGGATGA
>JAFAQO010000334.1 GCA_019246375.1 Mycobacterium sp.
GGAATAATCGTCGCCGATGCGGAATAGTTCCTCCGTGGCTACCAACGACCCCGCAATGGAGGATGTATTGGCCAGCCACGACAGCCGGAACCGTCAGACCCGTCGCCGAGCCGATATCACCACGACCATCGTGCTGCTTCTCGTCCACGGCGTCTTGGCATGCGGGACAGCGTTGGCGCTATCCAGTGCGTAGACAATGAGCGGGTCTGGCCTGACCGGCACTACACCGTCAGCGGCGGGATGGCGTTACGCGGTACCCGCGCCTGGCTGGCGCCAGCGGCCGACGGCAACAACTCACCCGGCGCGAAGTAGAAGATCAACTCGTCGTCGGTGATGCCGAAGTTCTGATAGTGGGCGGGGTCGAGACCGGTACCCGGTGGAATCGCGGCGCCCAGACCGTTTTGATGGCCCACCTCGCGCTGCACGATCGGGTAAATCGCGTCCAACGGTTTGCTGCCCGGCGCGAACAAGTTGTCGAATGTGACTTGCTGATGGCGGCCGAGGTCATAGTTGAAACCCTTGTAGAACGTGGACGGACGCGGTCCGCCGATGTCCTGAAAGACTTTAAGCACCACACTCTGGGTGCCGCCCGGCGGTTGGCCGGAGTGGAACTGCTCGGAGGTCACCTCCATCTGATAAGGCACGTCGCGCGGCGATCCCGGAGTCTGCGCCACGTTGACGAACCCGTCGCGGTTTTGGGTGAGGAAATCGGTGAGCGGCTGTTGGTCGGGATAGTCGGCCGGGAAGGTCATTTTCAGCGTGTAGCTGGGACTGGACGCGGATACGCGGCACGTCTGACCGCCGTCGATGGTGCCGCCCAGGCTGGCGCACGCAGATTGCGCCGTGGCAGCGGGCCCGGCCAAACCGGTGACCGCCAGCGCACAGGCCAGCATCGCGGCAGCAACAAGATTTCGCATCGTCCAATTGTCCTTGCAGACGAAGAACGGGCAAAGCCCGCAAAGTAACCGGTGCCAGCCTACCTTGGACCTATCGAGAGGGGCGGCAAACGAAAACCGTCGCACCGCCGACCGGCCCCGAGCCGATCCGGGTGATGACGATAGCCAGGGATTGGGTGCCACGCAACCGCAGCCGTCGCCGCAGGGCATCGGGGTCGGCCTTGCTACCACCGACGCCGCGGACCAGGATTTCCAAGGAGCCGCAGTCCAGCGCTGACAGCGCCTGACGGAGCCGCCTCTCGTCGAAGCCGAGCCGGTCGATAACCTCAAAACCACGGACCGCCGGTGGCAGGTGGTCACCGGACAGGTAGGCGATGTGCGGGTCGAGCTGCCACAAGCCGTGCCGGGCGCCGAAGTGGCGGACCAGACCGGCTCGCACCACCGCGCCGTCGGGGTCGACGATCCAGCGCCCCGCGGGCCGAACCGGGCAGTCGGCCGGCTCGGCGTCGGTGACCTGTTCGCACCGATCAAGGATGCTGGCTCGGCGGCGGACACCGGGGTCGGCGAGTCCCGCCGACCACAAGCAGGCTTCGCGGACCGTGCCGCCGTGCGACGTCACCTCGATCTCACCGTCGAAACCGAGACGAGTGAGCTGATCGAAGTCGACTCCCGGAGCGCACTTCACAACCAGATCGCGATCGCGATAGGTGTCGAGCAACTGATCGAGAGCGGGCTGGTAGTCGCGCGGGTCGAAGCGCCGCCGCCCACCACTGCGCCGCGCCGGATCAACGACGACGATCGCGTCGCGGGTCACCGGATGCAGCGCGTCGGCGCGGCACAGATCAGCGTCGGGACCGAGGTTGTGACGTGCCATCGCCAACCGCACCATGTCGACATCACTGCCCACGACCCGCAGGTCAGCGCCGCGTAGCGCGGCCACTTCGGTGCCGATGGAGCAGGTCGCATCGTGCACGACACCGGACGGCGCGGCGTCGGCCAGCCGCCTGGCCCGGTGGCGCGCCACCGGCGCCGCGCTGGCCTGCTGCAGCGCTTCGTCGGTGAACAACCAGTTCGACACGTCGCACAGCCCGGCGAGCTTGGCCGCTGCCCGGCGACGCAGCACCGTCGTCTCCACCAGCACCGGCGCCCGGTCGCCGAATCGGGCTCGCACCGCCGCCACATCGGCGACCCGGGTGGCATCCGTCAACGGGAATTCGGCGACGGCGCGCAGGGCCGCCGCACCCGACTCTGACCGCAAGTAAGTGACGTCGTCGCGGCTGAAGCCGAACCCAACGTTCAGGACGGCTTTACCCCGGTCACCATGACGTTGTAAAACCAGCCCTTCGGCACCACGCGGCGCCACACATTGGCGTCCACCCAGCTCAGCGTCTTCCAACCGGTGAACGCGAACCTGGCCCAGCCCCAGCCCAGTCGCCCCGGTGGGACCGCCGCCTCGAACGTGCGGACCGGCCAGCCCAGCATCGCGGCGGTGAACTCCTCACTGGTCGTCCGGACCTGGACCGCGCCGGCGTTGGTGGCCATCCGCTCGAGGTCGCTCGGCGTGAAGGTGTGCAGGTCGACGAGGGCCTCCAGCGCGGCCGCACGCGAGGATTCGTCGAGCTCGGATTGCGGTCGCCGCCAGCTGCCCAGACCGGGCAACTTGGTGGCGTTGGTGGCGATCCGCCAGGTCAGCGTGGACAACGTGCGAGCGTAGCTGTCACCGACGGTGGTCGGCTCACCGGCGAACACGAACCGGCCGCCCGGTCGCAGCACCCGAATCACCTCGCGCAACGACAGCTCGACATCGGGAATGTGATGCAGCACCGCATGCCCGACCACCAGGTCGAACGTGTCGTCGTCGTAAGGGATCCCCTCGGCGTCGGCGACCTTGCCGTCGATGTCCAAACCCAGCGACTGCCCGTTGCGGGTGGCGACCTTGACCATCCCGGGTGACAGGTCGGTGACCGAACCGCGTCGCGCGACTCCGGACTGGATCAGGTTGAGCAGGAAAAACCCTGTGCCACAGCCTAATTCAAGAGCACGGTCGTAGGGCAACCGACGGACCTCGTGATCGGGGACGATAGCGTCGAAGCGGCCGCGGGCATAGTCAACGCACCGCTGATCGTAGGAGATCGACCACTTCTCGTCGTATGTCTCGGCCTCCCAGTCGTGATAGAGCACCTGGGCAAGCTTGCTGTCGTGCCTGGCGGCTTCCACCTGCTCAACGGTGGCATGCGGCTGCGGCGCCGGATCGGTACTCGTCATGGTGGGCCAGCCTATCGGCCGTCCGTGTTGGCGGGGCGGCCCGGTGGTTGTCACCTGCGCAAAGGGTGCGACTCGGTCAGAACAACGCGAGGGCCGCGCCGACCATCGCGGCCAACTCGCCCGGCAGTAGTGCCGAGAATTCGGTCGCGATCGTGGGTAGCAGGTTGGCCAGATCGCCCCACAGGCCGCCGAGGTTGAGGCCACCCAGGAGAGCATCGAGGTTGAGCGCCGCAGCCGGGTTTGCGACCAAGTCCTGGATGCCGCCGCCCAGAGCGCCGACTAAGTCCTGGGTTACCGCGAGCGGGAAGTGGACCGTCGCCGCGCCGACTTCGCCGACACCACTTTGAATCGCGTTCGCGATCGTCGTCGGATCGCCGGTGCCGAGGGCCTCCCAGATGTTGTAAGCCGCAAATTGCGGCGCCGTGATCAGGTCACGCACGTCGACGAACAGCTCCGTCGGCAATCCCGGATTCTGCGGCACGGGTGTCCCGGCATAGCTGAGCAGCGTCCAATCCCCGGGGCTGCCTTCGACCACGACCTGGCCCCCGTTGGGCAGCAGCTGGCCCGTGGTGAGCAGCTGCTGCAGAACGACTGAAAAATCGGGGTTTTTGACGTTCATCATCGTCCAGACAGCCATCGCCCCTTCGCTTGAAAATGCCGCGTCAGTGGTCGGGCCGCCCGCGCTCACGGTGTTGTCATAGATCGTTTGAACCGCGCCGCCAAAGCTTTCGTCGAACGTCACCCCGTTAACGCTCAGGTCGCCGAGATCCGGCACGAGGGGAAATCCGAGCACCCATGCAACGGGGGCCAAGTCGTACAGGATGCCCTGGAGGCTGTCCATCGGGTAGCCGTTGAAAATGCCGGCAGGGATCTCGTTGAGCCCGGGCAATATCTGCACCGGCATATTCAGCATCTCAGCCAGCGGCGCTGCGGTCTCCTGTGCCCTGATCAACTCCCCCGCGTAGGTCCCGGCGTAGGGGCCCGCCGCCTTGAGTAGGTCGGCGATGGCCGTCGCCTGAGCCTCGCCAGTCGGCGTCAGTCCAGTTCCAGGGGCCAAGTTGTCGAGCACGCCCGCCGCGTTGGCTGCCGACTCTCCGTGCCGCACCAAGTCGAGGACGATCGACTCCTCTGCCCAGGCCGTCGCCGAGCCGATACACAGAAGAACCGTCGACAGCAGTACGGCGGCAAGGTAGCGGAATTGCTTGTTCCACGGTGGATGCGCGGATCGGTGCCGACATGAATCGCACATCGCTTCCCCCTCTGGGCGAGATGCGCAGCTTGAAGAACCGTGTACGTCAGCTTAGGGAACCATGCGCGTCGGCGGAGCGTAATTGCTACAGCAATGCTCGAGGCTTTACCGGCCGTTTCGGTCGCCGTAACCAGCGCTGGCCGTGAACACCTCGACATAGCGGCGGCGTTCGGCGGCGATCCGATCGGCGGAAGTCATCGTGAAGACGTCGTCGACCTCGGCCTTGGCGGCGGCCAGCGCGTGCGCTGGGCCGTCCACGAACCGGCTCGCCCACGCCGCGGCGGCTGCGTACACGTCATCGGGCGCCACCAGGTCGTCGGACAGGCCCAATGTCAGCGCCTCCTCGGCGTCGAAGAACCGCCCGCTGTACACCAGTTCCTTGGCCCTGCTCACACCGACCGTGTGGGTTAAGCGCGTGATGCCGGCGCCGTCGGGAATCAGACCGGCGAGGATCTCGGTCACGCCGAACTTCGCGTTGTCGCCACTGACCCGCCAGTCGGCGGACAAGGCTAGCGTCAGGCCGGCGCCCAGCGCGTAACCGGTGATCGCGGCGACGGTCGGCTTCGGGATTGCCGCCACCGCCTCGACAGCGGCTTGGCGGACTTGTACCCAGGTCTCGGCTTCTGGTGGTGTCAGCGCCCGCAGCGCGGGCATGTCGTCGCCAGCTGAAAAGATCTCGTGGCCGCCGAACACGATCACAGCGGCGACATCGTCGCGTGCGGCCAACTCGGCGGCGGCTGCCGCGATCTCCCGGTAGACCTGACGGGTCAGCGCGTTGGTGGGCGGCCGCGACAACACCATGGTGCCGACACCGGGATGTTGGGCGTCCAGATGGACGCCGACGAACTCTTTCACATCCACCGCCGGCCGCGTGCCTGGTTGTAACGGTCGGAGTCGAAGAACTCGATCTCCCAGTTGTCTCCGTTGATCGCCAAGTCCGGTTGCACAGTGACGATCTGCCGCTCCACCGCCAGCACCTCGGCGACGGTGTGACCGGCCAGTGAGTCCAGCTGTGTCCAGGTCGGCGGCAGCAGGAAGGTCCGCCCGGCCGCGAAATCGTCGATGGCCGTGTGCGGCGTTGTCCAGCCCGCACGGTCGGATTCGGTGTTTTCCCCGTCGGCGCGCTGACCTTCCGGCAGCGCGCCCACGAAGAAGTAGGTGTCGTAGCGGCGCGTGCGTTCGGCCTCGGGCGTGACCCAGTTCGCCCAGGGACGCAACAGATCTGCTCGTAGCACCAGGTGTTCGCGTTGTAGGAAGTCGGCGAACGACAGGGTTCCGTCGGCCAGCGCAGCCCGGTATTGGCGGTACACCGAGGCGTCGCCGACGATGCCGTTCGGCTCGTCAACAGGGCCGGCGAACAGCACACCGGATTCCTCGAAGGTCTCTCGGGCGGCGGCACAGACCAGCGCTTCAGCGAGGTCGGCTTCGATGCCGAACCGCTGTGCCCACCACGACGGCGGCGGCCCGGCCCAGGCGATCTCGGCGTTGCGGTCGCGGTCGTCGACGCCGCCGCCGGGAAATACCATCACACCGGCGGCGAATTCCATGGCCGAGTGCCGCCGCATCAGGAAGACGGCGATGCCGTCGGCGGTGTCGCGGACGAGCATTACCGTCGCTGCTGGCCGCGGCGTCAACGGGACGAACGAGTCGTCGGTCGGTGAGGTCACCAGCGCCTCCGGTGGGCGGCGCGGGTGCGAATCCGCCGGGCGAAGTAGCGCCCATCGATGACGTCCACCGCCATGGATTGCCCGAATGCCGCGGACAGGTTCTCGGCCGTCAGCACGTCGGGCATCAAACCCGCAGCGACGGTCTGGCCCTCCGACAACAACATGCAGTGGCTGAAGCCGAGCGGAATTTCCTCGACATGATGGGTGACCAGGACGATCGCTGGTGCGTCGGGGTCGGCGGCCAGGTCGGCCAGTCGGGCCACCAGCTCCTCTCGCCCGCCCAGGTCAAGCCCGGCGGCCGGCTCGTCGAGCAGCAGCAGTTCGGGGTCTGTCATCAGCGCACGGGCGATCAGCACTCGCTTGCGCTCGCCTTCGGACAGCGTGTCGTAGATGCGGTCGGCCAAGTGCTCGGCCCCGAGGCTTTCCAGCATGTCGATCGCCTGGTCGTAGTCGACATCCTCGTAGCGCTCCCGCCACCGGCCGAGCACCGCATAGCCGGCCGAGACGACGAGATCGCGCACCACCTCGTTACCCGGGATCCGTTGGGCCAGGGACGACGAGCTCAAGCCGACCCGGGCACGCAACTCGGTCGTCGCTACCCGGCCCAGCCGCTCACCGAGCACGTAGGCGACGCCCGAAGAGGGGTGTTCGGCGGCCGCGGCGATGCGCAGCAACGACGTCTTTCCTGCGCCATTTGGCCCGACGATCACCCAGCGCTCGTCGAGTTCGACCGCCCACGTCACCGGGCCAACCAGCACACGCCCACCGCGGCGCAGCGAAACATCTCTGAAGTCGATCAGCAGATCGGGGTCGACTGCCTCGCCTGCGATTTCGGACACCTGACCATCGTGCCGTACCGCGACGCTCCGGCCGCTGTCGGGTCGCGCCGTTATTCGGGCGGGATTTCGACGCGTCGCAGCACGCCGTCGACCGCGTCGGCGGCCTCGATCTCTCCGCGCGTGATCCCCAGCAGAAACAACACCGTGTCCAGGTAGGGGTAACTCAGCGACGCGTCGGCGATCTCGCGCAATGCGGGCTTGGCGTTGAATGCCACACCCAGGCCGGCCGTGGCCAGCATGTCGATATCGTTCGCGCCGTCGCCCACCGCGACGGTCTGCTGCAAGGGAACGCCGGCTTGGTGCGCGAAGTCGCGAAGCGCCTTGGCTTTTCCGGCGCGATCGATGATCGTGCCGACGAGCCGGCCGGTGAGTTTGCCGTCGACAATCTCCAGCTCGTTGGCGGCCACGAAATCCAGCATCAGCTCGTGCGCGAGCGGCTCGACGCCTTGCCGGAAGCCGCCC
>JAFAQO010000509.1 GCA_019246375.1 Mycobacterium sp.
CAATCCCGAGAAGGTCGGCCGCGATGTCGGTGACATCTGCGAACTCTCGGAACCGATGGGCCTCAACGCCACCGACGACGTCGACGCGTTGATCGCACTGAACCCTGACGCGCTGGTGCACTACGGTCCGACCGCGGCCCATGCCGACGCCAACATCGCGCTGATAACCCGGTTTCTGCGCGCCGGCATCGACGTGTGCTCGACTGCGATGACGCCCTGGGTCTGGCCGACCATGCATGTGAATCCGCCCAATTGGATCCAGCCGATCACCGAGGCGTGCGAGCTGGGCGAGTCGTCGTGTTTCACCACCGGCATCGACCCCGGTTTCGCCAACGACCTCTTCCCGATGACGCTGATGGGCGTGTGCTCAGAGGTGCGCCGGGTGCGGGCCTCCGAGCTGCTCGACTACACCAACTACACCGGGGACTACGAAGACGAGATGGGCATCGGCCGCGGACCAGAATTCCGGCCGGTGCTGGAAAACCGCGATGTGCTGGTTTTTGCGTGGGGCGCGACCGTCCCGATGATCGCGCACGCCGCCGGCATCATGCTCGACGAGATCACCACCACCTGGGAGAAGTGGGTCACTCTCACTGAGCGCAAGACGGCCAAGGGCATCATCCATCCCGGACAGGTTGCCGCGGTCCGGTTCACGATCAACGGCATTTATCAAGGCGCGACGCGCATCCAACTCGAACACGTCAACCGCATAGGGCACGACGCCGCACCCGACTGGCCCGCTGGAAACCAGGATGACGTTTACCGGGTGGATATCGAAGGAACGCCAAGCATCTTCCAGGAGACCGCATTTCGGTTCACTGACGGTTCGGGACGGGATGCTGCCACGGCCGGATGCCTGGCAACCGGGATGCGCGCACTCAATGCGGTCCCAGCCGTCAACGAGCTCTCACCCGGCTGGGTCACTGCGCTCGACCTTCCGCTGATCGCCGGCGCCGGCACCATTCGCTGAGTGGTGCATGCGAAGCGAGTACTTGGACTGCCTATAAATTGGTGGCCGGGTGGGGCAATCAGACCCGCCTGGCGACGATGGGGGCCGGAACGGCCCCGGGAGGCGCCAGGCTAATCAGACCAGCAGCGGGATTGGACGACATGGCAAAACCAACTAGGCCGGCGGTCGGCCTCTCCATCGGGGCGACCAACATGGCGGCGGTCACCGCTGATCGTGCCGTGATCCGCAAGTCGGTGCTGACCCTATATGGACAGCGGCCACCGGAAGTGGGCGTGCCGTCGGAGAACCCGAACATTGATGAGCCCGGCCTGGTGATCACCGACTTCGTCAACCGGGTCGGAGACCCGAGCGCGGTCGTCGCGTCCGACGGTTCGACGCACCGCAGCGAGGCGCTGGTCGGCGACGCGTTAGGCGCCCTTCGCTACGCAGCGACCGGTGGGCGCACGTCGGCCGAGCCGGTGGCGGTCAGCTATCCCGCGCACTGGCACCCCGCGGCGGTCGACGCGCTGAACACCGCGCTGAACCGGAACTCCGAATGGTCCAGTAATGCACCGGTCACGCTGTTGCCCGACACCGCGGCGGCGGTGAACGCCCTACAGAGCAATCCCGGCTTGCCGGCCCGCGGAATTATCGCGGTGTGCGATTTCGGCGGCAGTGGGACCAGCCTCACTCTCGTTGACGCCGCCAATGGCTACCAGCCGGTCGCCGCCACCGTGCGACACGCTGATTTGTCCGGCGACATGATGGACCAGGCGCTGTTGAATCACGTCGTCGCCGGTCTGTCGGCTGCGGGTTCGTTCGATACTTCCGGCACGTCGGCGATCGGCTCGCTGACCCGGTTGCGGGCTGACTGCCGGCGTGCCAAAGAACAGCTTTCATCGAGCACGGTGGCCACCCTGACGGCCGACCTGCCCGGGTTTCGCGGCGACATCCAGCTGACCCGAGCCGAACTCGACGAGGCGATCCGCCAGCCGTTGGACACCTTCGTGGGTGTCATACAAGAAACCCTGCAGCGCAATGGAATTGAGGCGGGCAATCTGAGCGCAATCGCCGCAGTGGGCGGCGGAGCGAACATCCCGGCGATCACCACGACGCTG
>JAFAQO010000524.1 GCA_019246375.1 Mycobacterium sp.
CTGCGCCGGCCGCTCTGCCGCCGGAGCCTGCACCGGCAGCTCCACCGCCACCGGCTGCTCCGCCTGCACCGGCGATGCCGCCGATGACGATGTACTTGCACCTGCCGTTCGTCACGGTGCCGATTCCGCTCAACCCGCCACCGCCGCCTCCACCACCGGGGCCGTAGCGCGCGGCGCTGCTATCGCTAGCCGACGCGAGGGTTGTCGCTATCGCTCGCCGACGCGAGGGTTGTCGCTGAGCCCGCCCTCACCGGGGTGCATTCCCGGTCCTTCATTGCGCTGTTCCTCGGGCCGCATTCCCGGTGCTTCGTTGCGCTGTTCCTCGGGCCGCGCCTCGACACGCGGGTCGATGCTGTCGGCGTGTGCACGCTGCTCGTCGAGTGCCTGCCGCGCGCCGGTCACATTGGACCGGTGATCTTGCGCGCGCTGTTGCAACCGCGCCGCTTCGGCAGCCTTAGCGTCGGCTTCGGCCTGCGCGGCGCGTGCCTTGGTCTCGGTTTCCTCGGCGAACGCCTCACGACGCTGCACCTGCTGCGACTTTTGGTCGACCTGCTCGCGGATCCGTTGCGCCTCGACGTGGCGGCGTTGTTCAGCGCGGCTGCGAAGGGCCAAGACGAGGACAGCAAGAATCAGCAATGCCACAACCACGGCGACGACGATTCCCACGATCGTGGTGGTATCCATGTCGAACTCCTTTGTTTGACAGCCGTCGGATAGGCGGATTTCCCCTGGCGGTCGAACGTCAAACCTTCAGCGGGCCGGTGAGCAAACTCGGCTGCTGGCGACCATGCGTGGCGGATAGTGGCCCCGTAGGCGCACACTGTGTTTACCGGTGTAGCTGCTCAGGAGGGCCGCGATGAGCAACGAGGGTGCGTTCGGATTCGATCCCGAGGACTTCGATCGAATACTCCGCGAGGCTGGCGAGGGCCTGCGCGATGCGTTCGGGCGGATTGGCCGTTCCTTCACCATCCCAGGCGAGCGGGCGGGGTGGTCGATGTTCTTCGAGAATTTGGCGCGGCGTGCGCGTACCGAGCCGGAGACCGCCGGCGAGGCCGGCGACGGTGTGTGGGCGGTCTACACCGTGGGCGCTGACGGCGGCGCCCATGTCGAAGAGGTGTACGCGACCGAACTCGATGCGTTGCGCGCGAACAAGAACAACACCGACCCGTCGCGCAAAGTGCGGTTCCTGCCCTATGGCATCGCGGTCAGTGTCCTCGACGGCCCGGAAGAACAGCCGTCACAGGGTCATTAACGGCGTCGGGCACCGACTGAGTTGAGCGCGGCCTGGCTGCGCCGGGTGGCCGCGAGCAATCCGCGGGCACGTGTGCCGGTCGGCTGCAGTTCGCCGTCCGGGGTCATCCGGATCGGCAGCTTGACCGGGCGGCCAAAACGCCAGCGCAGCCGGTCCGCCATCCGGAATGGGGTCATGATCCACGGCTCGTGCAGCGGCCAGACTTTGCAGGGCCGTGCGCGCGAGCCGGTCGCCTTGAGGATTCCGTTGACTGCCCGGCGCGCTGCCTCGTTGGCGGCTTCCATCGTCGCCAAGTCGGTGTTTGTCCGGACATAGTCGGAGGCGAGAAAGAAGTTGGGAATCCGCGTGAGCGCGTCCGGCCGGTTAGCCCAGGAGCCGGCAGTGTTGACCAGCAGCGGCTCGGCATTGACCACCTTGT
The DNA here is from genome assembly GCA_019246375.1 of Mycobacterium sp. Classification (GTDB taxonomy): domain Bacteria; phylum Actinomycetota; class Actinomycetes; order Mycobacteriales; family Mycobacteriaceae; genus Mycobacterium. Next base: position 1,671 of record JAFAQO010000524.1, read on the forward strand.
TCGGGTTGGGGAACTGGATGTCCTCGTCGAGAAACCAGTCGACGACGTTTTGCTGCTTCAGGAAGCGGTCGTCGATGGCGGCGATGATCTGCTTCCACACCTCATCGTGGATCTCCTGACTAGTGCACTCCCTGGCGCTCTTTCCGTTGAGGCCGGGACTTTCCCAGTCCGACACGTCGACCGACAGGATTCCGTGCACGTCTCCGTTGCCGCGTTCGGTGAGGTCGACGGCGTGCCAGAACTGCTTCTGCGAAATCGCGGTGAGTGCCCATGGGGAGTCGACGAAGAGGATGTGCCCGTTCACCACCGGTACGTCGCGGTGCAGGTAGAACATGATGCCATTCATCCAGCGCACGGTCAGCGCGCCATTTTCGCTGTCCTTGCTTTCTTCGCGTACTTTGCTCACCGGAATCAGGCGTGGCTCGGTCGCAAGCAGCTCAGGGGTGAGCAAGGGCTTTAGCCGCTCAACCGGCAGCGCCGCAATGTAGTAGTTGGCATCCACCGGCTGTGACCCGGTGGCCGTACGCACCGTTACACCGGTAATGCGGCGTCCATCGCAATCGATCTTCTCGACCTCGCAGCCACTGCAGAGCATGACGTCGCGGCTTCGCAGATAGTCGATCCACGGATCGATCCACACTTCGCTTGTTGGTCCGTCCAGCACCCGGTCGGCGTGGCCGCCCAGCCGCGTCATGTCAAATATCAACTGCCACAGGATCGAAGCGCCGGTACGGGCCGACATCTCTTTTGCCTGCGCGGCGACTAGCGTGCGAGTCATACCGATGGCGAGAAAGTTCTGGTATGCCTTCGACTTTCCTTCCGCTTCCACGAATTCCCACCAGCCTGTGTACTCCCACTGCTTGAGCCGGCGCTCCTCGCACGAGGCGAGATACATCAACAGCCGCTCGTAGAACTCGGCCAGCTCGTCCTGGGGAATGCCGAGTTGCGTGTCGATGGTCCAGCCAAACTTCAACGCGACCTCGAGATCGTTGAACGATGCGGGCGTCGCGGTCGGGCCGATGATCTCGTTGTCACCGTTGGTTTGGGCGATCATCATCCGCGTCGTGTTGACGAGGTGATGGAAGACTGTCCGATTCCCGTGCGGGATGCGATTCATCGTGTCGGGAAGATGGCGATAGAAGCCCGGAAAAAAACGAAAGCCGTGCTCAGCCGGCAGGTCCGCTCGCCCACCCGTGCCCGAACCGGGCACCGGCATCGAGCGGGCCTTGCCACCGAATACGTCACGATGCTCATAGACAGTGACTTCGAATCCACGTTCGGCCAGTTCGTGCGCGGCACTGAGCCCGGCCACTCCGCCGCCAAGTACTGCCACAGTCGTCATTCATTGACGATAGGGAGCGAACTACCGACCTTGGAGGCTTTTGGTCGCGCCGCCAAGGAGCGAACGAAAACTCTTCTTCGGCCCCGTCGACGACGTATCTGCAAGCCCGTAAGGCTTTCAGCGCGTCGCTAAGTGAACTCCGCCGAGGTGCTGAGAAGTCCGCTCGTGCCCCGTCGACGACGTGTGCGGCATCCGTCGGAATTGGGCGCGCGCCGCTCACTCACGTGGT
>JAFAQO010000525.1 GCA_019246375.1 Mycobacterium sp.
GAGTTCACCGCCGCGCACGCCGAATGCGTCAGCGGTGAGCGGCGATTCGCCCGGCATTACGTGCATGCCGGGATGATCGGCTGCGACGGGCACAAGATGTCCAAGAGCCGCGGCAATCTGGTTCTGGTGTCAACGCTGCGCAGGCGAGGCGTCGAACCGTCGGCTATCCGGCTGGGCCTGCTGACGGGGCATTACCGTGCCGACCGCGACTGGAACACCCAGGTGCTCGACGAGGCAACCACGCGGCTGCACCGGTGGCGCACGGCGACCGCACTGCCCGTTGGCCCGGACGCCGCCGACACCATCGCCCGGCTGCGCCGCTACCTCGCTGACGACCTCGACACGCCCAAAGCGGTTGCTGCCCTTGATGGTTGGGCCACCGACGCGCTCGAATACGGTGGCCGCGAAGCCGAAGCGCCGCGAGCGGTGGCAACCGCAGTGGACGCGCTGTTGGGAGTGGACCTCTAACGCGAAGCCGCGGTTGTCCCCGACAGCCGGCCGTTCTCACGATTCCGCATGCCGGCGTGCCAACCACGTGATCAGCCGCCCGAGAATGATCAACAGCAATACGAAGACGATCAGCAAGAACGCCGCTTGGTAGGACAGGTCTTGGGCCGTTTTGGACGGCAGGTTGTAGAACGTCCAGATCGGATAGGTGAGGTAACCGACCGGTGAGCCAGTGAGTTGCCCGGTCGGAAGGGAATTGGACCAACCAGCCGTATACAGCATCGGCGCGGTCTCGCCGAATGCCAACGCCAAAGCCACCAGCATGCCGGTGACGACCCCGGGAATTGCCGACTTCAGCACGATCTTGCGCAGGGTCCAACCGACCGGCAGCCCCAGGGCTTCTGCCCCTTCCCGGTACGACGACGGCACCTGGGCGAGCGCGGACTCGGTGGCCTTGGCGATATAGGGAATACTCAGCACCGACAGCACCAGCACCCCGGCCGCCAGGGAAAAGCCCCAGTCGAAGTCCACGACGAGGGCCAGATAGCCGACGTAGCCGAGCACGATGGACGGGATACCGGCCAGCACCTCGTAGGCGCCACGCAGAATCGATCGCGTTCTGCCAGTGGCGAATTCGGACAGATAGATCCCGGCGAACACGCTCACAGTGCCACCCACCAGCATGACCCCGATACCCAGGACGACGGAACCGATAATGGCATTGCGTAGACCACCACCCTCGCCCTGCGAGTCCTGCACCAGCACGCTGAAGTGGAACACCGGTAAAGCACGGCTGACGATTCCGATCAGCATCCACAACGTCGGGGTGATCACCATCGCCAGGCAGCCGAAGCAGGCCGTCCAAAACAGCGCGTTGACGATCCGGCGCCGAGTGGCGACAGAACGCAGTCCACTCATCTCATATGCCTCGTCCCACCGGTAGCGCGACACTCGACGCCCGGCGCACCAACGCCCGAGCGGCCACGTTCGTCAGCAAGGTGATAACCATCAGCACCAGAGAAACCTGGGCGAGCGTCTTCACCGCGAAGTCGGTGGAGTCGGTCAGCGCCGAATCCAGCTGCGACACCACGGTGGCGGCGATGGTGGTCATCGTCGAATAGATGTTGGCGGGCATCGCACCCAACTCCGCACCCGACACCATGGCGACGGCCATCGTCTCGCCCAGCGCACGTCCAAGTCCCAGGACCACGGCGCCGACGATGCCGCTGGACACCCACGGCAGGGTGACCCTTCGCGCGCACTCCCAATCCGACATCCCCAGCGCGATTGCGCCCTCACGGGGCAGCGATGGCACCTGTCGAATCAGGTCACGGCACGTGCTGGCGATGATGGGAATGATCATCACCGCCAGCACCAGACCGGACACCAACATGCCTTCTCCGTTACCGGTGTCGCCGCGAAAGTAGTTGAGCACCGGCACGTCGGGAGCGTTGCGAGCGATCAACGGGGCGATGTGGTGGGCGATGAACGGCCCGAACGTCAGCGCTCCCCACAGGCCGACGACGACGCTGGGAATGCCGGCGAGCAATTCGAGCACCATGCCCACGGCCCAGGCGAAACGCCTCGGCAGCCGTTCCACGATCGCCAACGCCGCTCCGATGGACACCGGCACCGCGACGATCAGGGCGATCGCAGAGCTCGCCAGGGTGCCGACGATCAATGGCAATGCGCCGTATTCTGCGCCGACCGGATGTGCGACACCACGGGTGACGACGGTTTCGCCGTAGACGTTGCCCGGGTTCCATGCGGTCGTGGTGAAGAAGTGCAGCCCGTTGAGCTTGATCGCAGGGAGCGCCTCGATTATCAGCGTCGCCAGCACGAACACGAGCGCGAGGAGCGGGATCACCGCACCCACCCAACCTGCCCACCGAACGGCGAGGCCCGCGCGGCTCACGTCGCGGATGCGGCCGGGCACGTCCCGCAGGATTGCCAAGCGGCGCCGCGCATCCTGTGGCGTGGAGATGCTCAACGGAGCTAGTTAAGCGCTGATCTTGGCGATCTGGGCTTCGGACAACTTCACCACCGGGGCGGGCAGCGGCTGAAAGTGAACCTTGTCCAGGAACGACGGGGTGCTGCCGTCGGTCACCGCCCAGTGCAGGAACGACTGCAGCGTTTGCGCGACGGCGGCATCGGTCTGGTTGCTGTAGACGATGGCGTACTCGTAGTAGACGATCGGGTACCCATCACCGGCGGGTCCGTTGACCAGCGAGATCGCCTGGTTCGGCGGGGTCTTGGAGACGAAGCCGGAGGCTTCGGCCTCGATGCTTCGGGCGTTGGGCGCAAGGTAGTTGCCGGAGGCATTGCCTAACTGGGCCAGGCCCAGCCCCTTTTGAGCGGCCTGGTCAAGGTAGCTGCTGCCGATGTAGGCGACGCAGCCCGGGGTGTCGGCGCAGCCGGTCACCATGCCGCCGGCACCGTTCTCACCCAGCGAGCCCGCCACCGCGGGGAAGTCGACCGTGGTGCCGTAGCCGGGCGACTTACCCCAGCCGTCGGGGTCTTGCTTCGACAGATACTGAGTGAACACGAAGGTGTCGCCGGCGCCGTCGGAACGGTGTAGCGGAACCACCGGGGTGGGGGGCAGGTTCACTCCGGGGTTGAGGCCGGTGATCTGGGGGTCATTCCAGGTTTTGATCGTGCCCCGGTACATGGCGGCCAGCACCTTGCCATTCAGCTTGAGGTGCTCGGTGACCCCGGGCAGGTTGTAGTTGACCTGCTCAGCGGCAATGGCCAACGCGATGTTCATCAGCCCCTGATGCGCGGCCATGTCACCCTCGGACAGGTAGGCGCCCGAGGCGCCGATGTTGACCGCCCGGGCAGCGGCCTGGGCGATCCCGGCACCTGACCCAGTGGCCCCGGTGGTGATCGTGACGTTCGGGTATTTCGCGTGATAAGCGGGAGCCCACAGATTCATCAGCGGGTATAGCTCCGTGGCACCCGTCTCAGACAACGCGACCTTCGACGCTGCGGGCGTCGTGGCGACCGTACCGGCGGGGGCGCCGGGGTTGGAGGAACTGCCGTGTGAGTTGGAACCGCATGCTGCGAGCAGGATCAGCGGCATCGCAACCAGCAGTGTCCGCAAACGAATCCTCACGTGCTCACCTTTCTCTAGCTTTCAACTTGTGCCTTTTCCTCCGTTGACCCGACGACGACACCGAGGAGTCGGCGGTCGCCGAACAGTCCAGAGACGTAACGGACGGTTTCCGCATGTTTCGGCGATAAGAACAGCTGTTCGGTGGGCCCTTCCTCGAGCAGCTTCCCATCGAAGAAGAGAGCCGTCCGGTCACCGATACGGGCGGCCTGGGCGAGATCATGGGTCACCAAGATCACCGTAAGGCGGTCGGCAAGCGATTGAATGAGCTCTTCGATCTTCTCGGTCGTGGTCGGGTCCAGTGAGGAGGTGGGCTCGTCGAGCAGCAGCACCTCCGGGTCGACCGCGAGCGCGCGGGCCAGACACAACAACTGCTGCTGGCCACCGGAGAGCCGAAACGGGGAATCACCGAGCCGATCCTTGACCGCATCCCAGAGCCCGACTTCGGTGAGTCGGACCTCGGCAACGCTGTTGAATTCCTTGCGCGGCACGATCTTATGAGCGCGCACGCCGGCGACCACATTGTCGATGATCGACATCGGAAACGGATTAGGGCGCTGGAACAGCATGCCGACTTTTCGGCGAAACTCCATCAGGTCATGGTTTCCGAAGATGCTTCGTCCGTGCAGCAGGACATCACCGCTGTACCGGTATCCGGGAACCTTGTCGTTCATCCGGTTCAAGGTGCGCAGGAAAGTCGTCTTACCTGAACCGGTCGGTCCCAGTAAGGAAGTGACAGAACAAGGAAGAAAGTTCAGGGTCACCTGTTCGAGCACGGTTTTGGTGCCGAAACCCAGGGTGAGGTTCACCGCCCGCATGACCGGAGCAGCGCTATCAGCGTCAACGGCACCGGTCTCGGCGTCGAGCTGTTCGCGGTGCATCAACACCCCATGCTACTTCGTGACGTTACCCTGGGATGTGGCGGCTGTAATCCTCCGTTAATCTTCCAACCGGGTTTGTATATTCACGGTGGGTTCAGACGTTCGTTGCCGGGCCGCGACGCACCTGGTGCGACCGGAGGTGGTTTCGCGGATCGGCCTCGACCGGATTGGATTACGACCGTCGCCGTGATACTTCAAAGGAGTTCCGTGAAGTTCAACCGATTCCGCGCCGGACTGAGCTTGCTGGCAGTCGGCGCATTGGTGTTGTCGGGATGCGGTGGCAATAGCAAGACCCAGTCGGTGGACTGCGGCGGCAAGAAGGTACTCAAGTCCAGCGGCGCGACCGCGCAAGAGAACGCGATGGAGCAATTCGTCTACGCCTATGTCCATGCGTGCCCGGGGTACACGCTGGACTACAACGCCAACGGCTCCGGCGCCGGGGTCAAGGATTTCATCAGTAACGAGACCGATCTGGCGGGTTCCGGCGACCCGTTGAACCCATCGAAGGGTCAGCCCGACCACGCTGCGAACCGGTGTGGTTCGCCGGCGTGGGACCTGCCGACGGTGTTCGAGCCGATCGCGGTCACCTATAACGTCAGCGGGATCAGTTCGCTGAATCTGGACGGCCCCACGACGGCGAAGATTTTCAACGGCGGCATCACCAAATGGAACGACCCGGCGATTGCTGCGCTAAACCCGGGCACCAGCCTTCCCGCAACCCCTATCCACGTCATCTTCCGCAGCGACCAGTCCGTGAACTCAACCAACTTTCAGGAATACCTCGATGCCGCGTCCAACGGCGCCTGGGGTAAAGGTGCCGGCCAGACGTTCAACGGGGGCGTCGGCGACGGCTTCGCTGGGGATAACGGCACGTCGGCGGCCGTGCAGAGCACCGACGGGTCGATCACCTACAACGAGTGGTCGTTCGCGGTGGGCAAGCAGTTGAGCATGGCCCAGATGATCACGCCGGCGGGTTCGAATCCGGTGTCGATCACTACTGACTCCGTCAAAAAGACAATCCTCGGGGCAAAGATCATTGGGCAGGGCAATGACCTGGTATTGGACCTGTCGTCGTTCTACAAGCCGACGCAACAGGGTGCGTACCCTCTCGTAGAGGCGACCTATGAGGTCGTGTGCTCGAAGTATCCCGATTCTGCGACCGGCACCGCGGTGAAGGCGTTTATGCAGGCCGCAATTGGTCCGGGCCAAGATAGTTTGGACCAGTACGGATCCATTCCGCTGCCGAGCTCATTCGAATCGAGACTGGCGACGGCGGTAAATGCCATCTCCTGATGAGGCGAAGGAGTGTCGACGGTGAGCGACGGTCAGCCGGGTTCGCGGGTGGGGTCGCGGTTTGGGCCCTACCAGCTGATGCGGCTGTTGGGCCGCGGCGGGATGGGCGAGGTCTATGAGGCCGAGGACACCCGCAAGCGCCGGATGGTGGCGTTGAAGCTGATCTCCCAGCAATTTTCCGGCAACCCGGTGTTTCGGGCGCGGATGCAGCGCGAAGCCGACGCTGCGGGTCGGCTGACCGAGCCGCATGTGGTGCCGATTCACGACTACGGCGAGATCGACGGCCAGTTCTATGTGGAGATGCGACTGATCGACGGCACCGACCTGTCCACGCTGTTGAAGCGTTCCGGGCCGTTGAGCCCACCGCGGGCAGTTGCGATAGTGAGCCAGATCGCCGCGGCCCTGGACGCCGCCCACGCGACGGGCGTCACGCACCGCGATGTCAAACCAGAAAATATCCTCATCACCCGTGATGACTTCGCCTACCTGGTGGATTTCGGTATCGCCCGTGCCGCTGCAGATCCCGCGTTGACTCAGACCGGTCTCGCGATGGGAACCTACAACTACATGGCCCCGGAGCGATTCACCGGGAATGAGGTCACCTATCGCGCCGATGTCTATTCGCTGGCCTGCGTCTTGGTCGAGTGTTTGACCGGGTCGCCTCCTTTTCGGACTGAAAGCGTCGAACGGGCGGTCGCCGCGCATCTGACGGAGGCGGCCCCGCGGCCCAGCCAGCTGCGGCCGGGGATAGTCCCGGTGGCCTTCGATCAGGTGATCGCCACCGGCATGGCGAAAAACCCTGAGCAGCGCTATCGGACCGCCGGTGATTTGGCCGCCTCCGCCAACGAGGCGCTGACCGCGCCCGACCAGCACCAGGCCGCCACGATTCTGCGGCATAGTGAAGAATCCGGGCCGCTCAGGGCCGTCGAGGCGGGGTTGGCGGGTGTCGAGGCCCCGACCCAGGTCAGGGCATGGTCACAAATGCCAAACCCACCGACTCAATGGGCGCACACGCCGCCACCCGCCAGCACCGGTGGCAGCTGGCGCAGCCAGCCTGGGGTCCCGTCCTCCGTCAGCCCGGCGCGCGAGCCGGATTTCCGTCCGACGCCCCAGCAACGTGACAAACGCAGGCTGCCGATCCTCGTCGGCGCTGCCGTGCTCGCTATCGTCGCCGCCATCGTCATCGGATACCTGGTATTGCGGCCCTCGCATAATGCCGGCTCTTGGGCGACGGCGTCCGGAGAGACGGTCCTGCCATTCAGCGGCATCGACTTTCGGCTCTCCCCGGGCGGGGTAGCGCTGGACAGCAGCGGCAACGTGTACGTCACCAACCAGGGCATGTACGGCCGGGTGGTGAAGTTGGCGCCAGGGACAACCAGCCCCACGGTGCTGCCGTTCAACGGCCTTTACCAGCCCCAAGGGCTCGCGGTCGACAGCGGCGGCACCGTATACGTCGCCGACTTCAACAACAGGGTGGTGAAACAGGCGCCCGGGTCGAACAGGCAGACGGTGCTCCCGTTCAACGGCCTCAATTACCCCGAAGGCGTCGCGGTGGACACCGCCGGTGCGGTATATGTCGCCGATCGGGGCAACGACCGGGTGGTGAAGTTGGACCCGTCGAACGCCCAGACTGACCTGCCGTTCACCGGTCTCAATAACCCGGATGGGGTGGCGGTGGACACCGCCGGCAACGTCTACATCACCGATACCGACAACAACAGGGTGCTCAAGTTGGCGGCCGGCTCGAACACCCAGACCGAGCTGCCGTTTACCGGCGTCACCGTGCCCTGGGGTATAGCGGTGGACAACGGCGGCACCGTCTATGTGACCGAACACGATAACAACCAGGTGCTGAAGTTGGCGCCCGGCTCGAGCACTCCGACCGTGTTGCCGATCAGCGACCTCAATACCCCGTTAGGGGTGGCTACCGACACCGCCAGCAACGTGTACGTCGCCGACCGCGGCAACGACAGGGTGGTGAGGCTGGCGGCGGCGCGCTGATCTGCCGCTCCCGGCCAGGCTAGCGCCCGAAGCCCGGCCGTCGTCGCCGTAGGTAACGCTCGAACTCGGCTGCCAGCGCGTCGCCATCGATCTTGCCCAGCGCCTCATGCATATCGACCTCGGCGTCGCCGCGCTGCTCCAATGACTGGACATATTCGGCGACTTCCTCGTCTTCGGCGGTCATCTCGCTGACCGCCTGTTCCCACTCCTCGGCCTGCGCCGGCAGGTCCGCCAGCGGCACCTCGATGTCGAGCACATCCTCGACGCGGCGCAGCAGCGCCACCGTCGCCTTGGGGTTGGGTGGCTGCGACACGTAGTGCGGGACCGCTGCCCAGAATGTCACCGCCGGGATGCCGGCCGCGACACAGGCATCCTGAAACACTCCGGCGATACCTGTCGGGCCCTCATAGCGGGTTTCCTCCAGGCCGAA
>JAFAQO010000047.1 GCA_019246375.1 Mycobacterium sp.
ACAGCCAATCCGGCTCAGTAGAACCGAACGGGTCGGCCCGTCATAGCCATTTTGAGCGGTCGTGCGTTAGCGCGGCAAGCGGGGTGGTACCGCGGCGCTCGCGCATCGGCGCGTCGTCGTCCCCGGCCTGACAATGGCACATGATGCCTCTGCGGCACTGGGGCACTAGGGAGACGACGCACAGGTGACCGAGCACATGTACCCCAAGCTGTCCGGGGGAGCGCCCGACTTCCCGGCTTTGGAGCTCGAGGTCCTCGACTACTGGGCCCGTGACGACACCTTCCGGGCGAGCATCGCCCGTCGCGCTAACGCTCCGGAGTACGTGTTCTACGACGGGCCGCCGTTCGCCAACGGACTACCGCATTACGGCCATCTGCTCACCGGCTACGTGAAAGACATCGTGCCGCGGTATCGCACCATGCGCGGCTACAAGGTGGAACGCCGCTTCGGCTGGGATACCCATGGGCTGCCTGCGGAACTCGAGGTCGAGCGGCAGCTCGGGCTCACCGACAAATCGCAGATCGACGCGATGGGCATCGCGGCATTCAACGAAGCCTGCCGCCAGTCGGTGTTGCGTTACACCGACGAATGGCAGGCCTATGTGACGCGGCAGGCCCGCTGGGTCGATTTCGACAACGACTACAAGACGCTCGATCCGCCTTATATGGAGTCGGTGATCTGGGCGTTCAAACAGCTGTGGGACAAGGGCTTAGCCTACGAGGGCTACCGCGTGTTGCCGTACTGCTGGCGCGACGAAACACCGCTGTCCAACCATGAGCTGCGGATGGATGACGATATCTACCAAAGCCGTCAAGACCCCGCGATCACGGTGGGCTTCGCAGTGCCGGACGGTGAATTCGCCGGCGCCTACTTGCTGGTGTGGACGACGACGCCGTGGACGCTGCCGTCGAACCAGGCGGTGGCCGTCAACCCCGAGGTCACCTATGTGCAGGTGCGGGCGGGCGATCGGCGCTATGTGCTGGCAGAGGCCCGACTCGCTGCTTACGCGCGAGAGCTCGGCGACGAGCCGGAAGTGCTGGGCACCTACAGCGGCAGGCAGTTACTGGGGACCCGCTATCTGCCGCCTTTTCCGTATTTCCGCGACAGCGCCAACGCATTTCAAGTGCTTCCCGGAGACTTCGTGACCACCGAGGACGGCACCGGGATCGTGCACATGTCACCGGCCTACGGTGAAGACGACAAGGAGACCGCCGACAAGGCCGGGATCGTGCCGGTGACGCCGGTCGACTCGAAGGGCCGCTTCGACGCCACTGTCCCGGATTACCAGGGCCAGCACGTTTTCGACGCCAACCCGCAGATCATCCGCGATTTGAAGAACCACAGCGGTTCGGCGGCGGCCAATGGCGCCGTGGTTATTCGGCATGAAACGTACGAGCACCCATATCCGCACTGCTGGCGCTGCCGTAACCCGCTGGTCTATCGGGCGGTCTCATCGTGGTTTGTCAAAGTCACCGAGTTCCGCGACCGTATGGTCAAGCTCAACCAGGAGATCACCTGGTATCCCGAACACGTCAAGGAGGGCCAGTTCGGCAAGTGGCTGCAGGGCGCACGCGACTGGTCGATTTCGCGAAACCGCTACTGGGGCACGCCCATTCCGGTATGGGTCTCCGACGACCCGGCTTATCCACGTATCGACGTCTACGGTAGCCTCGACGAGCTGCAGCGCGACTTCGGTGTGCGCCCCGACAACCTGCACCGGCCGTTCATCGACGAGCTCACCCGGCCCAACCCCGACGATCCGACCGGGCGTTCGACAATGCGCCGCATCCCCGATGTGTTCGACGTGTGGTTCGATTCGGGCTCCATGCCCTACGCCCAGGTGCATTACCCGTTCGAGAACGGCGACTGGTTCGACGGCCATTACCCGGGCGATTTCATCGTCGAATACATCGGGCAAACGCGGGGCTGGTTCTACACCCTGCACGTGCTGGCCACCGCGCTATTCGACCGGCCCGCGTTCAAAACATGTGTGGCCCACGGGATAGTGCTCGGTTACGACGGGCAGAAGATGAGCAAGTCGCTGCAGAACTACCCCGATGTATCCGAGGTATTCGACCGCGACGGCTCTGACGCCATGCGGTGGTTCCTGATGGCTTCACCGATCCTGCGCGGCGGCAACCTGATCGTCACCGAGCAGGGCATCCGCGAAGGCGTGCGCCAAGTGCTGCTGCCATTCTGGAACGCCTACAGCTTCCTCGCTTTATACGCACCGAAAGTCGGTACCTGGCGCACTGATTCACCGCACGTGCTGGACCGCTACATCCTGGCCAAGCTGGCGGCATTGCGCGACGACTTGACCGCTGAGATGGACGTGTGCGACATCTCCGGTGCCTGCGAGCAGCTGCGCCGGTTCACCGAGGCGTTGACGAATTGGTATGTGCGACGGTCACGGTCGCGGTTCTGGGAAGAAGACGCCGACGCCATCGATACCCTGCACACCGTGCTCGAGGTGGCGGCGCGGCTGGCCGCCCCGCTGCTTCCATTGACGACTGAGATCATCTGGCGCGGCGTCACCGGCGAGCGCTCCGTGCATCTGACGGACTGGCCGGACACGGAAGAGCTGCCTGCAGACGCCGAGCTGGTCGCCGCCATGGACCAGGTCCGCGAGGTGTGCTCGGTGGCCTCGTCGCTGCGGAAAGCCAAGAAGCTGCGGGTGCGGCTGCCGCTACCCAAACTCACTGTGGCGGTGGAAGACCCGCAGCGACTGGAGCCGTTCACCGATCTGATCGCCGATGAGCTCAACGTGAAGAAGGTGGAGCTCACCGATGCCATCGACACCTACGGCCGTTTCGAGTTGACCGTCAACGCCCGGGTCGCGGGGCCCCGGCTCGGCAAGGACGTACAGGCGGCTATCAAAGCGGTCAAGGCGGGTGAGGGCGTGGTCAACCCGGACGGCACGCTGACCGCGGGTCCGGCGGTGCTGCAACCCGATGAGTACAGTTCGCGGCTGGTCGCCGCCGACCCGGAGTTCACCGCGGAGTTGCCCGGCGGGGCCGGCCTGGTGGTGCTGGACGGCACCGTCACCCCCGAACTGGAAAGCGAGGGCTGGGCCAAGGACCGGATCCGGGAACTGCAGGATCTGCGCAAGTCGACCGGGCTGGATGTTTCCGACCGCATCAACGTGGTGATGTCCGTTCCTGCGAAGCACGGGGATTGGGCTCGCGCACACCGCGATCTCATCGCACGCGAAATCCTGGCGACTACTTTCGAATTCGCCGAGCCCCAAGCTGACGCCGCGGAGATTGGCGACGGCGTCCGCGTCAGCATCTCAAAGTCGTAGCCGCGAAACGTCACCCCTAACCCACCAGGTCGCCGCTCGGTGAACAATGTCTTGGGATAGACGAGATACAAGCGGCTCAAAACCCCAGGGTTACAGGCCCAGCCGAACCAGGGCCATCTAGGGCCAGGCCGGCGCCGAGTCCTGCACGACGACTTGTTCGGCGAGATATGGCGCTGGGCGGGGGCAATCGCTCTTCAATTTTGCGATTGCACAGGAGATGTCGAACCACCCAGACCACAACCTGTTCAGCGTGATTATCGACATCGAGCATGATTCTTAGCCGGGGGTTTGAGGCCCTCCCACCCTGGAGATTGGCTTAGTCGGTCGCCAGGTCTGTGGTGTCCTCGTATGTCGTCTTGAGCTTAAGGTCTATTTCGAGACGCCAGTGGTAGTCGGCGGTAATCGGCGGCAGCAGGCTCCATCTCCATGGGCGCGGCAATCACGGCC
>JAFAQO010000060.1 GCA_019246375.1 Mycobacterium sp.
TGCGCTGGCCGCCCGGTGCCACTCGAGTTGCTCGACGCGGTACGCGGTGGCCGCTTCGCGGGTCCAGACTTGCTGCAGCGGCGCGATCTGGGAACGCAGTTCTTCCAACGCGGCGTTGAAGCGTGCCGACGTCGTGTGGATCTCTAGGCGAACCGCGTGTTCGATTTCGTCGAAGTTGTACGACAAGACAGGGTCCATGGGTTCTGCTTCCAGCTCACAGATGCCCGCCGGCAGTGGCGATGTGGTGGGCATGGGTCTCGGCCGCCTCTCGCAGCGCTGCCTCGTTGTATCGAATGGTCTCGGCGATGCCGTGTAAAGCGTGGTATAGCTTCGTCGATTCGATGTTCCAGCGATCCACTACATCTTTGAATCGGGTGGCCGCCGCTCCCCCCCACACTGACGGCGGCACGCTGCTCATGCGGCCGATGAACGCCTGCAGCATCGCTCGGATCTCTTCGTTGCGGGTGTCAGTCCTACCGGCGACCGAACGCATCAGGTCGAGGTCTGTGGTGAGTGCGTTCGCGTTCGCCGGTGTGGTCACGTGGATCCCTCTCTTTGCGGTGGCGAAACTGCGTTGACAACGAATACGACTGCGGCAGGCAGTATTTGGTTCCCAATATTCCGCGTCCGCGGAGTGGGTGCGCGCCGAACACGCCGCAGTCGGCGAACCGGTCCGCTACACCGATGCCCGATGGATGATCCGGCCAGCGCAGCACTGTCTCATCGGGATCAGCCAGTCGTCGGCCTTGGCAGGCCGACCGAACTTGCGGCCTGACTTGCGTGCATGTTCCAGCTTGAGCGCGGTCCGTTCCCAGACCAGCTCGCGCTCGTACTCCGCGATGGACATCGGGATGCCGGCCACCATCCGCCCGGGTCGTCCTACTACTCGTGGTCTCCCATCAAGATTCATGACTATGCCGTAGGAGTAATGGCAGCAGATGGATCAGCCACGATGACTGACCCCAGCGAACATACCGGCCAGATCATCGACCAACACCGGCCGTGGTGGCCTTCGCGCTCGGCACCGATGTTGCGGCGCGTCTCGACCGAGAGGAACCGATCAGCATGTCAGCTGCGCTGCCGCAGACCGCGCACGAGGCCATGCTCAGCGCACGCCGCTACGCCGGGAGGGACGCTGCGTCCGCGCGCATCGTCGACCAGGCGGTGGCCGAGGACGCCGTGCGCGCCACGGCCCTCGAGCTCGCCAGCGCGCAGGTGATCAAGGCCGGCGACGCCCTCGGCACCATCAAGGCCCGGATGTACGCCCCGGTCTTGACCGCCCTGCGCGACACCACCATCACGCTGGGCTGACCCGATGAGCGACCAGCGCTGCCGCGCCGTCACAGCATCCCCTTCTGCAGATTCCCGGCGGGGTGCGGCAAGAGTAGCTGCGCGTCGAGATCGCGACTGAGCTTGCCCTCCAAAGCGCACCGCAGGTCCGCGAGAGGAGCGCCCTTGGAATGCTGCGATCGCGCCTGCTCCGACGCGTACTTCTCGATCATGACCAATCGGTCGCGTCCCTCGTGTAACGCATAGAGTTCAACGCCTGGTTCGTCGTGGACCCTAGCGATCGCCGCCTCGAAGGCGGCGATTACCTCGGCGCGGTGCTCGGCAATAGGAAAGGCCGTCACAACGAGCACAATGCCCATTTCAGATGTTTCCTTTCATCCAGTCAGACGAATTGCTGGCCGCCATCGATGTCATACGTTGCACCGGTCATCGCCGTATTGGTCATGATGTGAACGGCGAGCGCCGCGACATCTTCGGGGCCGACGACACGACCGATGGGAAGCGTCGCCCTCAGCTCGCTGCGACGCTCCTCAAGTCGATCGCCGAGGAGGGATGCTGAAAGCGGGGTGTCGACGAAACCCGCCGCGATCAGATTGACTCGCACTGGCGCAAGTTCGAGCGCCAGCGCGGCCGTGAACGGAGGCATGGCGGCGGTGGCCGCGGAGACAATCCCCAAGCCGCGACTGACCCGGCGCCCGCCGGTGCCACCCATAAGCAGCAGCGTGCCACCAGGCCTCATTTTGCCTATGGCGTTGCGTGCGACCTCGAGTCCCAAAACCACGTGCCCGCAGAGAACCTCGCGCACGTCGGCTATGTCCATCTCAAGCAGCGGCCCGTAGCGCGGACCGCCGCCCGTGACCATGACGTGGTCGATCGGTGCGGGCAGCTCCTGAAAGAACTTCTGTAGCGCACCCGTGTCGTTGGCATTGAAGGCCGCGGTTTGCTGCGCGCCGACTTCACGCCCCGCCTGCTCGAGCCGGTCGCGATGGCGGCCGGTAAGGATAACGTCCGCCCCCTCCGCGCGGGCGCGCCGAGCTGTCGCCAACCCGATGCCTGCGCTGCCGCCGATGAAGACAACGGTCTGTCCAACCAATTCTGGTTCGCGCTGAACGGAAACGGATGCAGGACTGGCTGCATTGCTCATGATTCCTCCGAGGTCTCCCGTGTTCCCTCCCATGATTCACGTCGTCCACCGAATATTCGGACAAACTGAAAGCGCGGGAGTGTTCGAGGCGATGACGGAGAACCCGCGGCGAGCGAGCAGATAACTAAATTCGCCCGATCGGTCTATCCCTTGGGTACGTGCGCATCGCGATGTACGTAGTTTCGTTGGCGATGGTGGTTGTCAACGATTAAGAATCACCTGAGGTTTGAGTACCCTGTGAGCGTGACACTCTCACCACGTGGACTTCGATCCGCACATCGTGGGCGATCCATTCTCCGGCTGTGCCGGACAACGGTGACGGCGCAAACGGTCGATACGTAGCAGATGTGCGATACACCAAAGGCATCAACCACGTGCGCCATCCAGTGATGCCGTTCGCGCGACACTCCGCGCGGTGACGAGCCCGGTGGAATGTACATCGGCACGATCACCGATTGCCAACTACCGCCAGACGGCATCGGGGGGACCCAGCGCTGCAAGTGTGAGCTGGGTCCGGGCCAGGTGCTTCGGGTTAGACGTGGGCTGCTGTGTACTTCTTCAGCTGGGCTTCTCGGGCCTCGGGCACTGTAAATAAGGCCGACGACACCGCCGCCATCCCCGCGCACGAGACAACGCAATGCGGCGCTCGGGCGGATAATGTCCGGCATTGCCGGTACCGGCCGGCCGTGATGCCAGTTTGCAGGCGGTTCAGTCGGAACCGTTGATCGTGATACGAAGCCCGACCGCCCGCGAGCCACCGAAAGTCAGGACTGCTTATGGACGCCCTGCGCACACCCGAGGACCGCTTCAGCAGTCTGCCGGACTTCCACTACCCACCGCGCTACGTCGAAGACCTACCCGGTTCACCCGGACTGCGCCTGGCCTACCTCGACGACGGGCCCGCCGATGCTGCCCACACTTATCTGTGCCTCCATGGTGAACCCACCTGGAGCTATCTGTACCGCAAGATGATCCCGGTGTTCCAATCCGCCGGTGGCCGCGTCATCGCTCCGGACTTCTTCGGTTTCGGCCGCTCCGACAAGCCCGTCGACGACGCGGCGTACACCTTCGAGTTCCACCGACGCAGCCTCATCGACCTGATCCTGCGGCTGGACCTGCGCAACATCACCCTGGTGGTACAGGACTGGGGTGGCCTTCTCGGGCTCACCCTGCCCGTCGACGCCGGTCTGCGCCCACGCATCACCCGGCTCATCATCATGAACACAACCCTGGCCGTGGGCGAACCGCTCGGCCCAGGCTTCGAAGCGTGGCGGGACTACGCCACCTCTACCGACGACCTGGCCGTCGGACGACTCCTGCGCCGGTCTGAGCCAACCCTCGCCGAACACGAAGCCGCGGCCTACGATGCGCCGTTTCCCGACAAGGCCTTTAAGGGCGGGGTGCGCCGATTTCCCTTGCTGGTCATGACCAAACCCGACATGCCCGGTGTCGAAACCAGCCGCCGAGCCGCCGACTTTTGGCACACCAGCTGGAACGGGCCCACCTTCATGGCAATCGGTGAACGCGACCCCGTCCTGGGTCCCGAGATCATGGCCGGCATGCAGCGCCTCATTCACGGCTGCCCTGAGCCGCTTCGGCTTCCGCAAGCGGGCCATTTCGTCCAAGAACACGGTGCCGCCATCGCTGCCGCGGCACTGGACCACTTCGCCACCTAGGCGTACTGACCTGAGAGTTCGCCACGCCAACCCACTCGAGACCGGATTGTGCGCGCCTCACGTAAGGTTCAGGAT
>JAFAQO010000069.1 GCA_019246375.1 Mycobacterium sp.
GACCGGGCCTGGGTGGAGCAGGCAAGAGCGGCGCTGAAGTGCCCGGCGACCGAAGTGGTGCTGAGCTCGATACGCAACCCCATGGGCCCGCGTCGATTCCTGTCGAATGTGCTGCACTCCTTGCAGTACACCCGGTACCGCATCGACCGAGTACCGCGCTATGAGCTCATCCGGTGTGGGCTCGATGTGCCGGAAATCGGCGCGTCATACACCGGCTTACCGGCGGCAGGTCCCTAGCCGGCCAGCGGCAAGGCCGGGTGCAATGTCAGCCCTGCTCGACCCAGCGCAGGGGATGCGCCGTCGCTGATCAACCTGTCGATGGGTGACGCCGGCGGTTACAAGGCCGGGGACATGTGGGGCCGGAAGGAAGACGCGGCGTGGGCGCGCAACGACCGTTAATCATTTCCACCCTCCCCATCGCGGGTGGTGTGATTCACTACCTTCCGGGATGGGGCTTACAGGGACTGTAGCCGGCTTGCTGGATAACGAGTGAGGTGGACATGAGAGGTCTGTCGATGCTGCTGCGGGCGGTGTGCGCTGCGGTGCTGGCGGTTGGGTTCGGGGGCATTTCGACGACGAACAGCGGCTCGGCCCATGCAGCCAATTTCGAGAGCCTCATGGTCCCGTCGGCTGCGATGGGCCGCGACATTCCGGTGGCGTTCCTGGCCGGCGGACCACATGCGGTATACCTGCTGGACGCGTTCGACGCCGCCCCGGACGTCAGCAATTGGGTGACCGCGGGCAACGCGATGAACACGCTTGCCGGCAAGGGGATTTCGGTGGTCGCGCCGGCCGGCGGTGCCTACAGCATGTACACCAACTGGGAGCAGGACGGCAGCAAGCAGTGGGAGACCTTCTTATCTAGCGAACTTCCGGACTGGTTGGCCGCCAACAAGGGGCTGGCCCCCGGCGGCCACGCGGCGGTAGGCGCCTCACAGGGCGGGTACGGTGCGTTTGCGCTGGCAACCTTCCACCCCGATCGCTTCGGTTACGCCGGCTCGATGTCGGGGTTCCTGTACCCGTCGGAGACCACCACGAACGGTGCAATCACTGCCGGTATGGCGAATTTCGGTGGGGTGGACAGCTACGGAATGTGGGGTGCCCCGCAGCTGGGCCGCTGGAAGTGGCATGACCCCTACGTGCACGCTGCGATCCTGGCGCAGAACAACAGCCGGGTGTGGGTCTACAGTCCGACTAACACCGGGGCCAGCAATCCCGCCGCCATGATCGGCGACGCCGGCCAGGCCATGGGCAACAGCCGAGAGTTCTACCAGCAGTACCGCAACGTCGGCGGGCACAATGGGCACTTCGACTTCCCGGGTGGCGGGGACAACGGCTGGGGGTCGTGGAGCGCCGAGCTAGGCGCGATGTCGGGCGACATCGTCGGCGC
Organism: Mycobacterium sp.; assembly: GCA_019246375.1. Lineage (GTDB taxonomy): Bacteria > Actinomycetota > Actinomycetes > Mycobacteriales > Mycobacteriaceae > Mycobacterium. The sequence goes on from JAFAQO010000069.1 coordinate 1,391, forward strand.
CATCCGGTAGCGCTCCGGCGCAGCCGGGTGAGGGCTGGCCAGCCGGGGTGCACCGGACCAGTCGGTACCCTCAAGGGGTGTAGCGGACAGTACGATCGCGGCTGCACGACGTGGTACCAGCGGCCTTCGGTCGATGTCGCTGTCGGTCGCGGCTGACCGCCAGTCAGTACCCGTCCACCCTCGACCACCTGAACCCGGTCGTTGGTGTCTCAGACGCCCGACAGCACCGCGCGACCGACCGATCTGCTAGCAGGAGATGATGGCGAAGAACTCTGGGCGAAAGTCTTCACGTCCTTCCCTGCGCAGACGGCGCCGCATCCTCGCCCTGACAGCCGCCGCGGCGGTGTCGCTCCTGGTGGGGCTGATTATCGCGGTCGTCGTGGTGCTCGTCCGGCATCCCAAATCGCAGCCCAGTGCGGTGCCGCCCAGCATCGTCCCCCCGACCAGCAGCTCGGGCCAGCCCAAGAAGCCCCGGCCCGAATTTCAGGACGCCAGCTGCCCCGACGTTCAGCTGATCTCGGTTCCGGGCACCTGGGAGTCCTCGCTGCAGGATAACCCGCTTAACCCCATACAGTTTCCGAAGGCCTTGCTGCTCAATGTCACTCGGCCGATCACCGACCAGTTTCCGGCCAGCCGCGTCCAGGAGTACACGGTTCCCTACACCGCACAGTTCCACAATCCATTCAGCACCGACAATCAGATGAGCTACAACGACAGCCGCGCGGAGGGCACCCGCGCGATGGTCCAGGCGATCACCGATATGAACAACAAGTGCCCGTTGACCAGTTACGTGCTGATCGGTTTCTCGCAGGGCGCGGTGATAGCCGGCGATGTCGCCAGCGACATCGGCAATGGCCGCGGGCCGGTCGACGAGGATCTGGTGCTGGGTGTGACGTTGATCGCCGACGGCCGCCGCGAGCAGGGCGTGGGTCAGGAGATCGGCCCCAACCCGGCGGGCCAGGGCGCCGAGATCACCCTGCAGGAGGTACCGGTGCTGTCCGGGCTCGGGTTGACCATGACGGGCAAGCGGCCAGGCGGTTTCGGCGCGCTCAACGACCGGACCAACGAGATCTGTGGGCAAGGCGACCTCATCTGCGCCGCCCCCCGGGAGGCGTTCAGCCTCGTCAACCTGCCTGCGACGCTGGACCAGCTGGCGGGCGGGGCCGGCCAGCCGGTACACGCGCTGTATGCCACGACACAGTTTTGGAGCCTGGACGGCCAATCGGCCACCGACTGGACGTTGGCCTGGGCACACAATCTCGTTGACAACGCACCGCATCCCAAACACGGGTAACCGCCCGGCGACGATGCGGTCTGCGAACGAGCCCGGGGAGGAGCCGGGCCATTAGCCACCGCCGCGTCTACCCGGATGGTGGGCTGAGAAGCGGTACCTTTTGATTTGGTCGCCGCCGCGCCGGCCCTTAACATTAAGAGACTGGTAAGAACAGCTGTGGTTTGCCCGACCGGAATAGTGGTGTGGATGCACGTCCGTTCGTCTGTAACATCTTGGAGGTTTGGCGTTGCGCGGCAGGCGGCAAAGGGACGCGCGGCATCCGGCCCGGGTCGACGGCGATGTGGTCGACAGCGAAGCCGGCATAGAGACGTAACCGTCGGTGCAGCCGACACTGTGACAGGAGATTGACAATGCCAGTGGCGTACCACAACCCGTTCGTCGTGAACGGACGGATCACGTTCCCCGAGAACGCCAACCTGGTGCGTCACGTCGAGCGGTGGGCGAAGGTCAAGGCCGACAAGCTGGCCTACCGGTTCATGGATTACTCCACCGATCGCGACGGCATCGCGCGGGACATCCACTGGGCGGAGTTCAGTGCACGTAACCGGGCGGTGGGTGCGCGCCTGCAACAGGTCACCCAGCCCGGCGACCGCGTCGCCGTGCTGTGCCCGCAGAACTTGGAGTATCTCGTCGCATTCTTCGGAATCCTCTACGCCGGGCGGATCGCGGTGCCGCTGTTCGACCCGTCGGAGCCCGGCCACGTCGGTCGGCTGCATGCCGTGCTGGACGATTGCGAGCCCTCCGCGGTGCTGACCACCAGCGACTCCGCCGAAGGTGTCCGCAAGTTCTTTCGCAGTCGCCCGGCCAACGAGCGGCCGCGCGTCATCGCCGTGGACGCCGTCCCCAACGAGGTGGCGTCAACCTGGGAGTTACCGACGGGGGCTGACTTCGACACCATCGCGTATCTGCAGTACACCTCCGGTTCCACCCGAGTCCCGACGGGTGTTGAGATCACCCACTTGAACCTGGCCACCAACGTGATCCAGGTACTCACCGCTTTCGAGGGCAAAGAAGAGGACCGAGGGGTCACCTGGCTGCCGTTCTTCCACGACATGGGTCTGATCGCGATCATGCTCTCGCCGGTGCTCGGCCGCTACAACACTTTCATGACGCCCGCGGCCATCGTGCGCCGGCCCATCCGCTGGATGCGCGAACTTTCCCGCGAGGACCCGGACTCTCCGGGCGACGTCTACTCCGTCGCGCCGAACTTCGCCTTCGAGCATGCCGCGGCCCGCGGTGTGCCCAAGGAGGGCGAGCCGCCATTGGACCTGAGCCGCGTCAAAAGCATCATGAACGGCAGCGAACCGATCTCGGTGGCCTCAATGCGTAAATTCCACGAGGCTTTCGGCAAATACGGCCTACGCGATTCGGCTATCAAGCCGTCGTACGGACTCGCCGAGGCGACACTGTTCGTCTCCACGACCCCGATGTTCGAAAGGCCGCTGATAATCCACGTCGATCGTGAGGAGCTGAACAACCACCGGTTCGTCGAAGTGGCCGCCGACGCACCGAACGCCGTCGCCCAGGTTTCCACCGGAAAGATCGGTATAGACGAGTGGGCGGTCATCGTCGACACCGAGACGGCCACCGAACTGCCCGACGGACAGATCGGCGAGATTTGGCTGCACGGCAAGAACATGGGCATCGGGTATTGGAACAAGGAGCAAGAGACTCAGGACACGTTCAAGAACATCCTGAAATCACGGACCAACCCGTCGCACGCCGAAGGAGCCCCGGATGACGGGCTGTGGGTGCGTACCGGCGACTACGGCACCTACTA
>JAFAQO010000086.1 GCA_019246375.1 Mycobacterium sp.
CAGTTAAGCAAGCTCGCGGACAAACTGACCGATTGCCTCAACCCCGACGGCAATTTCACCGACAAAGACCGGACCCGTCGGCGCGGCATCACCATCGGGAAACAAGACATCGACGGGATGTCCCCGATCAACGGCTATCTGACGCCGGAGGCCCGCGCCGGGTGGGACGCTGTACTGGCCAAACTGGCTGCGCCGGGCATGTGCAACCCTGACGATCCCGCCCCGTGTGTGAACGGCACCCCGTCACAGCAAGCCATTGAGCACGACACCCGCAGCGCCGGCCAACGAAACCATGACGCGTTGGCCGCTCTGACCCGCGCCGGACTGGCGTCGGGGGATTTGGGTCAGCACAATGGGCTGCCCGCTACCATCATCGTCTCCACCACCCTTAAAGAACTAGAGGCCGGCTGCGGTAAAGCAATCACCGGCGGCGGCATCCTGCTACCCATGACCGATGTGATCCGACTGGCCTCCCACGCGCATCACTACCTGTGCATCTTCGATGAGGGCAAAGCGATCGGGCTGTATCACACCAAACGACTCGCCTCGCCGGGACAACGAATCGTTCTGTACGCCAAAGACCGTGGGTGTTCGTTCCCCAACTGCGACGTACCCGGCTACCTCACCGAAGTCCACCATGTCACGGACTTCGCCAAAACCAAAGAAACCCACATCGATGACTTGACTCAGGGCTGCGGCCCGCACCATAAACTCGTTACATCCGGCGGCTGGACCACCCGCAAGAACGCTAACGGCGACACCGACTGGATCCCACCTCCGCATCTTGATCGCGGCCAACCTCGCACCAACACCTTCCACCACCCGGAAAAACTCCTGCGCGATGGCGACGACGAAGACCCTGATTAAGCTGATCAGCTCACCTGAACGAGTAGCGCACCGGCAGGTGTTTGAGCCCGCCGACGAAGGTGGTCGCTACTAATTGCGGATCTCCGCTCATTTCAATGGATTTCAGTCGTGGCAGCAGTTCGGTGAAGAAGCTGCTGACCTCCATCCGCGCCAGCGCCGCACCAAGGCAAAAATGCACGCCGTATCCGAAAGCTAAGTGTCTATTGGGGTCACGCCCGACGTCGAAGCGGAACGGTTCGTCGAAGATGTCCTCGTCGCGGTTGGCCGATGCATACGACAGCAGCACCGACTCGCCTGCCGCGATCGGCATCCCCCGCACGGTGGTGTCCTCGGCGGCGGTGCGCATGAATTCCTTGACCGGAGTGACCCAGCGGATCATCTCCTCGGTAGCCAGCGGCATCAGGGCAAGATCGTCGCGTAGCCGCTCGAGCTGATCGGGGTTTTCGATGAGAGCATGCAAGCCACCGGAAATCGTCGCGCTGGTGGTGTCATGACCCGCGGTTGCAATGATGAGGTAATACGAAACGGTGTCGATGTCCGACAGCGGCTCCCCGTCGATACGGGCGTTGGCGATCGCAGACGCGAGATCCTCAGTCGGGTGCTCGCGGCGCGACGCGGTGACGTCGTTGAAGTACTGGAACATCTCGAACAGCGCGGGCAGCTGGTCCTCGTTGGTGGTCCCGCGCTTGAATTCGGCGTCGGCACTGCCGAACAGCTCCTGAGTGAGCTTGAGCATCCGCGGGAAGTCCGATTCCGGGATGCCCAACAGTGACATGATGACGTAGAGCGGGTAATTGACCGCGACCTCCTGGGCGAAGTCACATTCGGGACCCAGCGCCACCATCTTGTCCACGTAGATCCTGGCCAACTCGTCGATGCGAACCTTCAACCTGCGCATCGCCTTCGGCCGGAACCAATCCGCGCCGATCGCCCGCGCTGCCCGGTGTTGGGGATCGTCCATGTGGATCAGCGTGCGTACCCCGGCGGCGGCCTGCAGCTCGTCACTTTCGACAGTCACCAGCACTGGCCGTGGCCAGTTGGTGAACAGCATGTTGTTGCGTTCGATATCCATAATGTCGGCGTGCTTGGTGATCGCCCAGAATGGCCGGTAGTTCGGCACATCGACCCAAGACACCGGAGCGTTGGCACGCAAGTGAGCCAGCGCGGCATGCAGTCTCGGCTCGTCGGTGTAGGCCAGCGGATCGGCAAGGACCTTGGCTGCTTCGTCCATCGTCGGCGTGCTCATCGGCAGGTCCTCACTGACGCAACTCTTGCAGTACGGCCGTGACGGTCGGCTGGGAAGCCGGCTGGGAAAAGATCGGCAGAACCCGATCGATGACGCCGTCGCACCGGCTACGAAGTGCGGCAGCGAGTTTTTCGACCGGGGCCACCACCGCGAACGCATCGAGGATTTCGTCCTCAATCAGCGAGCCCATGGTGTCCCACTCGCCGCGAAGCGAAAGTTTATGCAGTTCGCTCGCCACATCGCCCCAACCGTGCAGCTCCAGCACCCTGCGATAGGCGGGGGTCGATCCATAGAAAGCGATTTGCTTGCGGACTACGTTCGCGGCAGCCGTCAATTCGGCATCGTCGTCACCGGTCACCACGAAAACCGGGCACGCCACTTCGAACGAACACCGATCGCGGCCGGAGCGCTCGATGCCGCGCTGTAATGCCGGCATGGTCACTTCGCGGAGGTAACGCTCCGTGGTGAACGCATGAGCCAGCAGGCCGTCGGCGACCTCGCCACACATTTCGGTCATCGCTTCACCGACGGCGGCGATGAAGACCTTCGGCACCGGATACGGCTGCGGCTCGGGCGTGAACATCGGCGTCATCAGCTTGTGGGTGTAGAACTCGCCCTCGAACCGCAGCCTGCTGGCGTCCTGCCACGCCGACCAAATCGCGTGTAGCGCCAGAACGAATTCGCGCATCCGCCGCACCGGATGACTCCACGGCATGCTGAAGCGCTTCTCGATGTGCGGCTTGATCTGTGTGCCCAGACCCAGGATGAACCGGCCCCGCGAATAGCCCTGCAGATCCCAGCCGAGGCTGGCGACGGTCATCGGGTTACGCGCGAACGCCACCGCGATGCCGGTACCCACTTCGAGCCGCGACGTGTGTTCGGCGGCCAACAGCAGCGGCAGGAACGGATCATGATTGATTTCACCGGTCCAGCACCCGTCATAGCCCTGTTGCTCGAGAGCGCGCGCCGACTCGGGCACCCGGCTGAGGTCGCCGAAGAGGCCACCGTCGACCTTGATCACGTCTTCCTCAGCGGAATACGCGCGTTGTCCCAGGTCAACATCCGCCCTTCTGGGGTGAACCGCAGGAAGGTTTCGTCTGCGTAGTAGGCCTGCGTCTGGGTCGGCAGCGCCGCGCTGGCGGGTCGGAACCCGGCGTACTTCGCGTCGAGGGCCGCGCCGATGCGCGCGATGGCGTCGGGGTCGTCCACCACCTCGGCGCGTCCGGTGAGGTGCACGGCGCGCAATTCCTCCCAGCGCTTACCGGATTCCACCAGAAACGATGCGCGCGGATCACGCCGGATGCGTAAGACTTTCTTGGTGCCCGACGGCGTCCTCATCCCGATCGTCTGCTGGTCGACGGCAAACCACACCGGCAGGCTGACCGGCATGCCGTCACGGCGCAATGTGGTCAGGATTCCGGTGTGCGACGCGGCAATCACATCCCACGCCTCGGTGGGCGCCAGCCGGATACCCATGTCGGCGACGCTACAGTAAGCGATTCACTGCTCAAACTGCACACATTGTCATGACGAGTGAGGACACCAGAATGACCAAGTCTCCGCACTGGCAGCAGACGCTCGATGACCTCGACCACCGGCGCCGGCGAGCGCGGGCCATGGGTGGACCGGAGCGAATCGCCAAGCACCGCGGCGACGGAAAGCTCGACGCCCGCGCCCGTATCGAACGACTCCTCGATCCGGGAACTTTCCGCGAACTGGGCACACTCGTCGGCGGAGACATCGCCGCCGACGCCATCGTCACCGGCTCCGGCCTGATCAACGG
>JAFAQO010000163.1 GCA_019246375.1 Mycobacterium sp.
AAATCAGGAGCCGACCGGGTAAGTCTGGCGACGATGCCGTGCCGGGCCATCGAAGCGCCTGGGCGACGATTTCGCGCCGCGTAGCGGCGGGAGGAGGAGCCGGGCCATCGAAGCGCCCGGGCGACGATTTCGCGCCGCGTAGCGGCGGGAGGAGGAGCCGGGCCATCGAAGTTAGAGGAGCGTCGATGCCGAGCGATCCGCAGACCGTTCCTGCGGTGCTGGATCGCATCGCTCATGAACTTCCCGACCATTACGGGCTGATCACCCCCGATCGCAGCCTTACTTTCTCCTCGCTACGCGATGAGGCGCGCCGTGCCGCGGCGGCGATGATCTCGCTCGGCGTGCGGACCGACGACCGGGTGGCGATCTGGTCGCCGAACACCTGGCACTGGGTGGTCGCATGCCTGGCCACCCACTACGCCGGCGCTGCCGTGGTACCGCTGAACACTCGCTACACCGCCACCGAGGCAACCGACATTCTCGCCCGCACCAGGACGCCGTTGCTGATCGCGATGGGTGAATTCCTGGGTGCTGACAAGCTCACCAACCTTGACCGCAGCACACTCCCGGATCTACGTCATATCGTGCGGGTGCCGGTAGATGCGGACGACGGGACGTGGGATGAGTTCGTCAGTCGCGGTTCGGCCCTAGAAGATCAAGCAGCAGCCGATGCGCGTGCCGCCGCCATCCAGCCCGACGATGTCTCTGACATTCTGTTCACGTCCGGCACGACCGGTCGTAGTAAAGGGGTGCTATGCGCGCACCGGCAGTCGCTTGCCGGTTCGGCGGCGTGGGCCGCCTGTGGCAAGGTCACCAGCGACGACCGCTACCTGTGCATCAACCCGTTCTTCCACAACTTCGGCTATAAGGCCGGCATCCTGGCCTGTCTGCAGACCGGCGCAACGCTGATCCCGCTGCTGACTTTCGATCCCGAACAGGCGATGCGCGCGGTGGCCGAGCACCGGATCACCGTGCTGCCCGGGCCGCCGACCATCTATCAGACACTGCTGGACCATCCCGCCCGCGGCAACTATGACATGACGTCGCTGCGGTTCGCAGTCACCGGCGCCGCCACCGTGCCAGTCGTGCTGATTGAGCGGATGCAGGCCGAGCTCGACATCGACATCGTGCTGACCGCGTATGGCCTGACCGAATCCAATGGCTTCGGCACCATGTGCCGGGCCGACGACGACGCCCTCACGGTGGCCACCACCTGCGGGCGGCCGATCGCCGACTTCGAGTTGCGCATTGGTGAGCAAGGCGAGGTCTTACTGCGGGGGCCCAACGTCATGCTTGGCTACCTCGACGATCCAGACGCCACCGCCGAGACCATCGATCCCGACGGCTGGCTACACACCGGCGACGTCGGAAACATTGACAAGGCAGGCAATTTAACGATCACCGACCGGCTCAAGGACATGTACATCTGCGGCGGGTTCAATGTGTACCCGGCCGAGGTGGAGCAGGTGCTGGCCCGGTTGGACGGCGTGCTCGACGCCGCGGTGATCGGCGTGCCCGACCACCGGCTTGGCGAGGTAGGCCGGGCATTTGTGGTAGCGCGGCCGGATTCCGCGCTGGACGAGCAGACTGTGATCGAATACACCCGTGAACGTCTGGCGAATTTCAAAACACCCCGTTCGGTGAGGTTTGTCGACGCGCTGCCGCGCAACGCGGGTGGCAAAGTGGTCAAACCGCTACTGCGAGAGCTGGCCTGATGGACCTCGATTTTGACGACGAGACGCTGGCATTCCAGCACGAAGTCCGGGAATTCTTGGCTGCCAACAAGAATGCGTTTCCCGCCAAGTCCTACGACACGGCCGAAGGATTCGACCAACACCGGCATTGGGACAAGGTGCTTTTCGATGCGGGCCTGTCGGTGATCACCTGGCCACGCAAGTACGGCGGGCGCGATGCCAGCTTGTTGGATTGGATAGTGTTCGAAGAGGAGTATTTCCGCGCCGGGGCGCCTGGGCGCGCCAGTGCGAACGGCACCTCGATGCTGGCGCCGACGTTGTTCGCGCATGGCACCGAAGAGCAATTGGATCGCGTGCTGCCCAAGATGGCCAGCGGTGAAGAGATTTGGGCTCAGGCTTGGTCGGAACCCGAATCGGGCAGCGACCTGGCGTCGCTGCGGTCAACCGCTGCGAAAACCGGTGGCGGCTGGCTGCTCAACGGCCAGAAGATCTGGAGTTCGCGAGCACCATTCGGCGACAGGGCCTTCGGGCTTTTTCGCTCAGACCCCGGCGCTGAAAGGCACCACGGGTTGACATATTTGATGTTCGACTTGAAAGCGGACGGGATCACCGTGCGGCCGATCGCACAACTCGGCGGCCACACCGGTTTCGGGGAGATCTTTCTTGACGATGTGTTCGTGCCCGACGCCGACGTCATCGGCGGCGTGCACGACGGCTGGCGGGCCGCGATGAGCACGTCGAGCAACGAACGCGGCATGTCGCTGCGCAGCCCGGCGCGGTTCTTGGCCGCTGCCGAGCGGCTGGCGCAGTTCTGGAAAGACCACGAGAACAGTGCCTTTGGTGACCAGGTTGCCGATGCGTGGATCAAGGCGCAGGCGTATCGACTACATACCTTCGGTACCGTCACCCGGCTGGCCGACGGTGGAGAGCTGGGCGCGGAGTCGTCGGTGACCAAGGTGTTCTGGTCGGACCTGGACGTTGCGCTGCATCAAACCGCGCTGGAGATCCGTGGCGCCGACGGGGAGCTGGCAAATTCTTGGACCGACGGGCTGCTGTTCGCTTTGGGCGGCCCGATCTATGCCGGCACCAATGAGATTCAGCGCAACATTATCGCTGAGCGGTTGCTGGGTCTGCCTCGAGAGAAGGCCAAATGAGATTCGCCCTCGACGCGCAGCAGCGCGATTTCGCGGCCAGCATCGACGCGGCGCTGGCGACAGCCGATGTCCCGGGAGCGGTGCGCGCCTGGGCCACCGGCGATACCGCGCCGGGCCGCAAGGTGTGGGCCCAGTTGGCCGAGCTGGGCGTTACCGCACTGGCGGTGCCCGAACGTTTCGACGGTGTGGATGCGCATCCGGTCGATCTGGTCGTCGCATTGGAGCAGCTCGGGCGGTGGTGCGTCCCCGGCCCGGTCACCGAATCCATCGCTGTTGCGCCCATTCTGGTGAGCGGCGACGAGCGGTGTGCGGCGCTGGCAACCGGTGAGCTGATCGCCACCGTCGCGCTGCCACCGCAAGTGCCGCGAGCCGTGGACGCCGACACCGCCGGGCTGGTGCTGCTCGCCGATACGAGCGGCGAAGTCAGCGAAGCCGCCATGGGTGAACGCCACGAGTCGGTCGATCCCGCCCGTCGGCTATTCGACGTCACCGCCACCGGGGCACCATGGAATGCCGACGTGGTACGCGCCTATGAGTTCGGCGCGCTGGCCACGGCCGCCCAACTGATCGGTGCGGGGCAGGCGCTGCTGAATGCGGCGGTCGACTATGCCAAGCAGCGCGCGCAATTCGGTCGGGTGATCGGGTCCTATCAAGCGATCAAACACAAACTGGCCGATGTGCACATCGCAGTCGAGTTGGCCCGCCCGCTGGTGTATAGCGCGGCGCTGTCACTGGCGGCGGACTCCCCCGACACCGCCCGCGATGTGAGCGCCGCTAAGGCGGCGGCCTCGGACACCGCACTGCTGGCCGCCCGGTCGGCGCTGCAGACTCACGGCGCAATTGGTTTCACCGCCGAACACGACCTGTCGCTCTGGCTGCTTCGCGTACAGGCGCTGCGACCGGCCTGGGGTGACCCGGCCGCACATCGGCAACGAGTACTGGAGGCATTTTCGTGACCCGCGCCAGCGACGATGCAGAGCGAAGCGATGAGGAGGAGCGGCGCTGATGACGCACGCCAGCGACGAACGAGAGCTGCTGCGCGAAACCGTCGCGGCGCTGGTGGCCAAGCATGCGTCGCCCGAGGCGGTACGCGAGGCGATGGAATCAGAGCGCGGTTACGACGAATCGCTGTGGCGGTTGTTGTGCGAGCAGGTCGGTGCGAGCGCACTCGTGTTGCCCGAGGAATACGGCGGTGCCGGCGGCAGCCTTGGTGACGCCGCGGTCGTCGTCGAGGAACTCGGCAAAGGGCTGGTACCCACCCCGCTGCTGGGCACCACTCTCGCTGAACTGGCCCTGCTCGCCGCCGATCAGCCGGACGTCGAGGCGCTGGAGCGGCTGGCTGAGGGCACGGCGATCGGCGCTGTTGTGCTCGACCCCGATTACGTGGTCAACGGCGACATCGCCGACATCGTCGTTGCAGTCAACGGCGACAAATTGACTCGATGGACCGCCTTCTCCGCCGAGCATGTCGCCACCATGGACCCCACCCGCCGGCTTGCCCGTGTTACGCCGCAGCGCACCGCGCCGGTCGGAGCGGACCCCGGCATCGCCGAAGCCGCGGCGATCTTGTTGGCTGCCGAACAAATCGGCGCCGCGGCGCGCTGCCTACAGTTGACCGTCGACTACACCAAGGAGCGGGTGCAGTTCGGCCGCCCGATCGGCAGCTTCCAAGCGCTCAAGCATCGGATGGCCGATCTTTATGTCGCGGTGCAGGCCGCCCGCGCGGTGGTCGACGACGCGGTGGCCGAGCCGTCGCCGACCTCGGCGGCGCTGGCCCGCTTCGCCGCCAGCGAGGCGTTCAGCACGGTGGCCGCCGAGGGTATCCAACTGCATGGCGGTATCGCGATCACCTGGGAGCACGACATGCACCTGTATTTCAAACGGGCACATGGCACTTCGGAGCTGCTGGGTCCGCCGCGGGAGCACTTGCGCCGACTCGAACCGGAAGTGTTTCCCCCGGCGACGATGCAGAGCGCGCAGCGCGATGAGGAGGAGCCGGGACATTCCCCTCCCCCGGCGACGATGCAGAGCGCGCAGCGGGATGAGGAGGAGCCGGGACATTTACTCTAG
>JAFAQO010000386.1 GCA_019246375.1 Mycobacterium sp.
ATGACGGCACGGGCTGACGCATCGAATGATTCGCCGGTGCGCTGGTCGGTCAACCGGACTGAGGTACCGGTGGCCTCGGATGCGCCAACATATGTGAGAATCCGCGCATCATGCTGCGCCGCGGTGCGGGCGACCGCGGTGACCAGCCGGGCGTCGTCGATCAGTTGCCCGTCGTAGGCGAGCAGACCGCCGTCGAGGCTGGCGGAGGCGACGGCTGGAGCCATCTCGATCACGCGCTGCGCCGAAATCCGCTGCGAACGGGGCAGGATCGACGTCGGCGTCCCCGCCAGCCACCGCAACGCGTCGCCGGCCAGAAACCCGCCGCGCACCAGCGCCCGCTCGGCGCGGCCCATCGACGGCAGCAACGGGACCAGCTGCGGCATCGCCCGCACCAGATGAGGAGCGTTGCGCGTCATCAGGATTCCGCGTTCGACGGCGCTGCGCCGGGCGATGTTAACGTTGCCGGTGGCGAGATAGCGCAGGCCGCCGTGCACAAGTTTGGAGCTCCACCGGCTGGTGCCGAACGCCAGATCATGCTTCTCCGCCAACGCCACCCGCAACCCTCGAGCGGCCGCGTCCAGCGCGATCCCGGTGCCGGTGATGCCGCCACCGATCACGATCACGTCGAGCGGTTCGCCGTCGGCCAGCGCGGTCAGGTCGGCGGTGCGACGGGCCGCGTTGAGCGCGGCCGAATTCGGCATCAGGACAGGTATCCGTTCAGCGAGTAGCTGAGCTCGGTCATCAGCACGTCGGCGTCCAGGATCGACTGAACGATTTGCGCGGATTGAATCGTCGACTGGCTGATCAGCAATACCATCGCGGCGAGCTGGCATGGATCACCAGAGCGCACGCTGCGTTCCCGCTGCGCTGCGCGCAGTTCGTCCGCGAGCGCGTCGATCAGCATCTGCTGACTGCTGCCAAGCCGCTCGGTGATGTAGACCATCGCCAGCTCCGAGCGCAATACCGCGATGACCAAGTCATCGCGCCGCAACCGTTCGGCCACCGCGACCACCCGCTCCACCAGCGCCTCCCGGCCCTGGCCGTGGGCCGGCACCTCCCTCAGCGCGGCGGTGACATGGCTGGTCAGCACGGCGGCCAGGATCGACCGGGTGTCCGGCCAACGCCGATAGACAGTTGGCCGGCTGACACCGGCCCGGCGTGCGATCTCGGCCAGCGTCACCCGGTCCACGCCAAAGTCGACCACACAGCTGGCGGCGGCCGCCAGTATCCGGTCCCGGGTATCCGCCCCTGCGTTACTGATTGACAGCATGTGTAATACTGTAACGCATGGCTCCGGACGAACTGCTGCCGCCGATGAAATGGAACGCCTGGGGCGACCCGGCCGCGGCCAAACCGCTGTCCGAGGAAATCCGATCGCTGTTGCAGCAGGCGCTGGGTGTGGCGGGTTCAGATGCGGTCGAACTCGACGCCGGTCAGGTGCGGCTGCACCCGTCCGCATTAGCCGAAGCCGATCACAAGGGACTGGCCGCCATCGTCGGAACTGGGTTCTGTCGCGTCGACGACCGCGATCGGTTGCTGCACGCCGGCGGCAAATCCACGTTAGATCTGCTGCGGCGCAAGGACTCGGGTCTACAAGATGCCCCTGACGCGGTGCTGCTGCCCGGTGCTGACGACGAGGTCACCGCACTCCTGCGTTACTGCTCACAGCACAGCATCGCCGTCGTCCCGTTCGGCGGCGGCACCAGTGTGGTCGGTGGACTCGATCCCGTCCGCGCCGACTTCAGCGCCGTGGTTTCGCTGGACCTGCGACGCTTCGACCGATTGCTCGGATTAGACGACGTGTCCGGCGAAGCCGAATTGGGCGCCGGTGTCACGGGTCCGCAGGCCGAACGGCTGCTCGGCGAACACGGGTTTTCGCTCGGGCACTTCCCGCAAAGCTTCGAGTTCGCCACCATCGGCGGCTTTGCCGCCACCCGGTCGTCCGGCCAGAACTCGGCGGGATATGGCCGGTTCAACGACATGATTCGCGGGCTGCGAGTAATCACGCCCGCGGGTGTGCTGGATCTGGGACGGGCACCCGAATCGGCGGCCGGCCCCGACCTGCGTCAGCTGCTGATCGGATCGGAAGGCGTGTTCGGGGTGATCACCCGGGTGCGGCTGCGAGTCCATCGGATACCGGAAGCCGTTCGCTACGAGGCGTGGTCGTTCCCCGATTTCGCCACCGGCACCGCGGCCCTGCGGGCAGTCATCCAGATCGGCACCGGCCCGACGGTTATCCGGCTCTCTGATGAAGCCGAAACCGGGGTCAATCTGGCTACCACCGAGGCGATCGGCGACAAACAAATCACCGGCGGCTGTCTGGCGATCACCGTGTTCGAGGGCTCCACGGCACACGTCGAGAGCAGGCACGTCGAAACACGCGCGCTGCTGGCCGCTTCGGGCGGCACATCATTGGGTGAGGCGCCGGCGCGGGCCTGGGAGC
>JAFAQO010000501.1 GCA_019246375.1 Mycobacterium sp.
GCCGCCCGCCGCAGCTGGTAGAGCATGCCGACCTCGGTGGCGACCAGCACTTGCCGGGCCCGGGTTTCGTGCGCCGCGTCGAGCATGCCGCCGGTGGACAGGATCTTCACCCGGTCGGCCGGGAATGCTCCCTCGCCGGCGAGATACAAAGCTGAAGTCGCGCAACCGCATTCGGGATGTACGTACAGTTCGGCGTCGGGGTGGCTGCGGGCCTGCCCGGCGAGTTCGTCGCCGTTGATTCCGGCGTGGACGTGACACTCGCCGGCCCAGATGTGCAGATTCTTGCGGCCGGTGACTCGGCGGACATGCGCCCCGAGGAACTGATCGGGGCAGAACAGCACCTCGCGGTCGGGATCGATCGATTCGACCACGTCGACGGCGTTCGACGAGGTGCAGCAGATATCGGTGAGGGCCTTGACAGCCGCGGTGGTGTTGACGTACGAGACGACGACAGCGCCGGGGTGCTCGTCTTTCCAGGCCCTCAGCTCGTCGGCAGTGATCGAGTCGGCCAGCGAACAGCCGGCCCGCTGGTCGGGTATCAGCACGGTCTTGTGCGGACTGAGGATTTTGGCAGTCTCCGCCATGAAATGCACGCCGCAGAACACGATGGTGTCCTCGGGGGCGTCGGCCGCCACCCGCGACAGAGCCAGCGAATCACCGACATGGTCGGCGACATCCTGGATGGCGGGCACCTGGTAGTTGTGCGCCAAGATGGTGGCGTTGCGCGACTCAGCAAGCCGGCGAATCTCCGCGGCCCATCGTTCGTCGCCCTCGACACCGGTATAACCGGCCGATGAGTTGACGATGCCGGCGCCGGGGTAGGTCTGCGGGTCATCCACCAGCGTGCCCGTGCGATTGAGGACCGTCATGGCCGTTCCTTTCGCCCCCAAGAGGGTTTTCGACTTATAATCGAAAACATGGTCAATGGTAGCACCGAGCATGAGGTGCTCGCCGTCGTGTTCCAGGTTCGCCCGTGCCAAGACGGCTCCAAAAAAGAAAAATCCCAGCTCAACGTGCTGCTGTGGGAACGCGCCCGAGATCCGCAGCGCGGTGCGTGGTCGCTACCGGGCGGGCGGCTGCGCCACGACGAGGACATGACCAGTTCGGTTCGGCGTCAACTGGCCGAGAAGGTCGATTTGCGAGAGCTTGCTCACTTGGAGCAGCTCGCGGTGTTCTCGGAACCCGACCGGGTGCCCGGCACCCGGATGATCGCCTCGACCTTTCTGGGTCTGGTGCCGTCGCCCGCCACCCCGGAGCTCCCGCCCGACACCCGTTGGCATCCGGTGAACTCACTGCCGCCGATGGCCTTCGATCACGGTCCGATGGTCGCCCATGCCCGCGCCCGGCTCGTCGCCAAAATGTCCTACACCAACATCGGTTTCGCTCTTGCGCCAAGGCAATTCGTTTTGTCGACGCTGCGCGATATCTACGGGGCCGCCCTCGGATACCAGGTCGACACGACCAACCTGCAGCGGGTGCTGGCCCGGCGCGGCGTCATCACGCCGACCGGCACGATCGCGCAGTCCGGTCGCAGTGGGGGCCGCCCGGCCGCGCTGTACCGGTTCACCGACTCTCAACTGCGGGTCACCGATGAGTTCGCCGCGCTCCGGCCACCTGGCTCGGGGTCATTCGCCGAACTTTCGTCCGGCTCGCCGGGCGGGCCGACTGGATTCTTAACCCCTCCTTAGGTAAGAATGCCCCAGTGGAACCTTGCAGCGTGGCGAGCGCGACTGGCGCGGAGTGGATCGGCCGGCCCCCACATGAAGAGTTGCGGCGTAACGCCCGACCGGTGCTGCCGTCAGACGACCCGTTCTTCCAGCCGCCGCCCGGCTATCAGCACGCGCTGCCCGGGACGGTGCTGCGCTCACGCGACGTCGAGTTGGCGTTTCTGGGCCTGATACCGCAGCGGACGATCGCCACTCAGCTGCTGTACCGGACGACGGACATGAATGGTCGGCCGCTGGTGACGGTGACCACGGTGATCGTGCCGGCGGATGTCACGCCCGACCAACCCTGCCCGCTGCTGTCGTATCAGTGCGCTATCGACGCCGTGTCGTCCCGCTGTTTCCCGTCGTATGCCCTGCGCCGAAACGCCAAGGCGATCGGGTCGCTGGCGCAATTGGAGTTTGTGCTGATCAGCGCCGCCCTCGCGGAAGGTTGGGCGGTCTCGGTACCCGACCACGAAGGTCCTGACGGGATGTGGGGCGCCCCGTACGAGCCTGGCTACTGCGTGCTGGACGGCGTGCGGGCCGCGCTGAGCTCTGAGCGGCTCGGGTTGTCCCCATCGGGGCCGGTGGCGCTATGGGGATACTCCGGCGGCGGGCTGGCCACCGCGTGGGCTGCCGAGATCTGCGCCGGGTACGCGCCCGAACTCGACATCGTCGGCGCGGTGCTCGGCTCGCCCGTCGGCGATCTCGGCCACACCTTTCGCCGGCTCAACGGCAGCTGTCTGGCCGGCCTGCCCGCAATGGTGGTGGCCGCGCTGGCCCACACCTACCCAGACCTGGACCGGGTGATCAAGCAGCACACCAACAAAGAGGGACTCACCCTGCTCAAGCGGCTGGAGCGGATGACGACGGGGCTCGCGGTTCTCCGGATGGCAAGAAAGAACATGGGCGACTACCTCGACCGGCCGCTGGAAGAGGTCCTCTCTATGCCGGAGATCCGATATGTCTTCGACAACATCAAGCTCGGCACCACGGTACCGACTCCGCCGATACTGATCATTCAAGCCGTGCATGACTACCTCATCGCCGTGGAGGACATCGATGACTTGGCCGACGCCTACTCGGGCGGTGGAGCCGACGTAACCTACCACCGCGATGCGTTCAACGAGCACCTGTTGCTGCATCCGCTGTCCGCGCCGATGACGCTGCGGTGGTTGCAAGACCGGTTCGCTCGTCGACCGCTCACCGAGCATCTGATCCGGACGACGTGGCCCGCGATGTTCAATCCGGCCACCTACATCGGGATGGCGCGGCTGGCGGTGATCACGGCCAAAGTGATCACCGGCAGGCGGGTACATCGTCGTCCGCTGTAACCGCGAAGATCAGGACGCCGGCCCGCCCGGCGAGACAGCCACCGGAGTCACCGGCTGCGGTGAATCGACCGCCGGATAACCGCCGAGGTCGTCACGCGTGGCCGCGGCGACCAGCAGGGCGTACACCAGCGCGGCCGTC
>JAFAQO010000508.1 GCA_019246375.1 Mycobacterium sp.
GCTGGGTCTGATCGCGCTACGCGCCCCCGGCCCTACGGGCCGCGTGCGCTCCGGCGCGGCGGCCGAAGAACGATCCCTCCCCAAGCTGAGTGCCGCTGGCGTATCCCTTGCCGTCCTGGGCGAAGGTCTTCGACGCGCATGCCCCCGCGGCGTAAAGCCCGGAGATTACGCTGCCGTCTTCGCGCAGTACCTGACCGTCGACATTGGTGGCCAAACCGCCGACGGTGAAGCCGGAGTACATCGCGACGCCCAACGAAAGGTCGAACGCGCCCCACGGCCCTTTATCTTGGGGAGCAAGATATTTCGGTTGCTTATGAAAGTCCGGGTCTTCGCCGCGGGCGGCATACTGGTTGTATCGGTTCAGCGTCGCCACAAGCTTGCCCCCGGGAATTCCGAGCGCCTGCTCCATCTCCTCAACCGTTTCCCAGCCGTCGATGAACCGGATCAGGGGAAATTGCGGACGCTCCATGTGCGCTTCGTCGACGATCAGGAAAGCCGCGCTGTCGGGTTGGTCCATCACGAAAGCCGATGTGCGCGAATGATAGGAGTCCTCAGCGACGAACCGCTGCCCAAGCTTGTTGACGATGATCCCGGTCAACAGGATCGCCGGTGGATACGCGGACGCCGTGATGAAGAACTGATCCATGTGCTTGGTTGCCCCGCCGGCCGAAATCCCCAGCCGGATGCCCAGACCGTCGTCGTAGGTGTTGCCCAGTATGTAGGGTTCGGCGAAACTGCCGCTCTTGCGCCGTCGCTTCGCGCCAAGTGCCGGGGTATGTTGCGCGACCATTTCAGGGTTCATGGCGTAACCACCCGCTGCGATAACGACTGCCCTGGCCCGTATGACGCCATGGTCGCCAAAGCGTTTCCATGCCACCCCGACCACACGTCTGTCGTCATCCAGAACCACTGCAATTGCTGCTGTTTCGTAGCGGAGCTGCACGCCTAGCTTGTCGGCCCGTTTGAGCAGCAGTTCGATAATCATGCTCCCGCCGCCAGTTTCACCGGGCACTGGCAACTTGTGCCCACGTGGCGCCGGGATGGCCGCATCCGTGAACGGCCACACCTCCTCGTTGCCGGTATACATCAGGCCCTCCGTGTTCGGCTGGACGATCGCCTTCTCCGGGTAGTAGCTACGCTCGAACTGGAATCCCAAGTCCTCCAGCCAATTGAAGTGTTCAACGCTGCCCTCGCAGTAAACGCGGATCTTGTCGTGCTCGGGTTCCTGCGACACCGCGACGAGGTACTTGTACATCTCCTCAGGACTGTCCGAATGGCCCGTGGCCTGCTGAACGGCCGTGCCACCACCGAGGTAGAAATGCCCGCCGGACATCGCGGTGGTGCCGCCGGCCGCGGCGGCGCGCTCGAGCACCAGCACCCGCGCACCGGCCGCGGCAGCGCTGACCGCGGCGCAGCCACCGGCGATGCCGAACCCGATCACCACCACGTCGACGTCATCCGACCACGAGGTCACCTCGTCCGCGTTGACCGTCGCTGGTATCTCGGTGCTCATTGGCGCCACTTCTCCTCATCCCTGCGCCCTGCATCGTCGTTGGCGCGGCTCACCGCTGCTCCTGTTTGATGTAGTCGAAAAACGCCCGGATCTCGGGAGAAATATGCGCGATTTCCACGAACGGCACCCCTGCCTCAGGCGCCGAAACGTAAGCGAACTGCATCCCGCCAGGCATGACGCCCTGCTGGACGACAGCCGCCCCGCATCCGGTGGCGTCGCTCAGCATCTCCGCGAAGCGCTCGGTGTTCTCCGCCTCGATGCAGATGTGGTGCAGGCCCGGTCCGCTGTCCTGCAGGAAGTCACTATAGATATTCTGCCCGCGCACCGGCTCGATCAGCTCCAGCTGCATGTCACCGAGGTAGCTCAGTGAGATGTTGGCGACGAAATCGGCGGGCTCGCCACGGTAGCTGCAGGTCTCGGGAGCGAAGTGCACGTGCGGCATCCGCACCCATTTTCGGACACCTAACAGGCCGGTGAGGGCTTTTTCAGTGGCGTCCAGGTCGTCCGTTACCCACGCGATCTGTGTCGGCGATCCGACGGAAAGGCTCATCGCCTCGCAGAATAGCCCAGCCTATCGGCGGGCAGAAAGATGTTGCCATCCTGAGCAATCTGGCCCGTTTGCAAGGCGGCTGAACACGTTCTAATTCCGGCCTGCGATAACCGAATGACGTCAGTGCCGCGCCAGCACGTTGACGAGTAGCCCGACCTGGCTGCTGAAGACTGCCTCCGGATCGGTCAGGGTGTCGGCTCCGTATTGACCGAAGACTTCCAAGCTGATCGCACCAACCACGCCGGCCCAGAGCAGGAAACACTTGGCGACGACCCGGTCATCGCCGGGAAAGCCGAACTCGCGGCGAATTCGTTCAAAATCTGACGACATCGGTTGCGGCGCAGGGTTATTGGTCAGTCTGATGTCTCCGGTCGTGATCCCGGCGGCGACGGCGTCGAACAATGCGCGGACGACGCGGGTGCCCGGTCCGACGGTCCGCTCAGCCGGGGCGTGATAGCCGGGAACCGGACTGCCGTATAGCAACGCCCACCGCGCCGGGTGTGCAACAGCCCAGGCCCGCGCGGCATGCGCAATCGCTATCACGTCGTCACTCCACACTTCGGATTCCGCGTCACGGGCACGGTCCACGGCGTCGGCGAGGTCGGAATAGGCGTCTACGAGCAGCGAAGTCAGCAATTCGTCGCGGCTCGACACGTATCGGTACACCGCCGACGACACCATGCCCAGGTCGCGAGCAATTGCGCGCAGCGATAACCCGGCCGCCCCATGGCGCACCAGGTGTCGGCGGCCGAGCTCGATGATCTGGGCCTCGATGCGCACGCGAGCATCCTGACGCTTGCCCATGCCGCCAAGTCTGACACGACAGAGATCACTGCTCTTGAATTGTCCGGGGCGGTATGGCATCGTTCACCTCAACGAGAGCACCGCTCTCGTTTCTATGCCGGCGGAAGGACGCATCATGGCCGCTCGATACGACGAACCCAACCGCGCGGCTCGAGCCGCGAACGCGGTGATCCGATGGCTCGCCGAACTGGGGATCAGCATCGCCGGGACGCGGGCGCTTGGTGTCCGCGGGCGCAAAACCGGCAAACGTCGCGGCGTGGTGGTCAATCTGCTGACCGCCGACGGCGTCGACTATGTGGTGTCCCCGCGCGGCAACACGCAGTGGGCGCGCAATGTGCGAGCCGCGGGTGTCGTCGAGGTAGGACCCCGCTGGCGCCGTCGGCGCACCGCGATCACCGAGGTGCCCGACGCCGCCAAACCCGAGCTGTTACGGCGGTATCTGGACCGGTGGTATTGGCAAGTCAAGGGCTATGTCGCCGGGCTGACGCCGGACTCTGCCGATGAGGAGTTTCGCGCGGCGGCACCATCGATTCCGGTCTTCGCACTTGCCGACTCCGCGGATAACGCCGGGTAACCGCGGCCGACTTTGGACCACAGCGGGTTACTGGCCGCGCTCTGCGGGGTACCTCTGGTGAGGTTGGTACCGCCGGTCGGGCACCGACTTCGCCACGCCAAGGAGCAGTCACGTGAGTGAACCCGAAGCGATAATCGACAAGCTGCGAGACGCTCTCGACCATGAACCGGGCCTTGCCGATGTGTTAGAGGGTTCTTTGCTGAAGGCTCGGCAATTGGCCGAGGCAGACCTGAATCCGGAACTGTTCGGGGCGCTGGAGTGGCCCACCGACATCCGCCAGTACGAGGACTACCTCAAGCGCTTCGTCAGATGGGTTCCGCACGAGTCGAACGCGGACGCCTGGAAGAACGAGCAGCGGCAGACCCAGGAAGTCAGTGACCGAATGAGCCATTTCTTCTTCCTCGTCGACCGGAAGGTCGATGGCAGGGCGCCGCAGGATTCACAGGTCTTTCGGGGGTGGATGACCGAGTTCGCCCGCCAGTGGGGCGATTTCCTGGACACGCCGGAGTCTTTCAGCCCGGAAGTCCTGCAGTCGTTCATCGACAACGCACCGGAGTACCGCATCCATGAATCCATGGTCGACGGCGTGCCGAACGCACCCAGCGGGTGGTTGACCGCCAACCAGTTCATCGCGCGCGAAATCAACGGCGGGCTACGTCCGATCGCCGAGCCGACCAGCAACCTGGTCGTCACCTCACCGGCCGACTGCATGTACCAGCACGCCTATGACATTGACGCCGACTCGAACATCCGGGCCACCACGGTCAAGAACGAAAAGTACGGCAACATCAAGCAACTCATTGAAGGAAGCGCGTACGGCGAGAGCTTTGCCCGTGGCACGTTCGTCCATTACATGCTGCCCGTGCATGCCTATCACCGCTACCACCTCCCGGTGGCGGGTCTGGTCAAAGAGTCCTTCCGGATTAATGGGAAAGTTTTCATGCAAGTCGGCCTCGAAGACCATGAGTTCAAGGCGAGCGACAGCGCCACCAGCGGGTATGAGTTTTCCCAAACCCGGGGCGTGGTGACCATCGACACTTCTGCATCCGACGGCGGAGACATCGGCATTGTCGCGGTCATCCCGGTGGGAATGGCGCACGTGTCATCGGTCGCGCTAACCGCCGTCGCGGGCCGGCACATGGCCAAGGGCGAGGAGTTCGGCTACTTTCAGTTCGGCGGCTCAGACATCATCATCCTGCTTCAGGAGGGTGTCGATCCACAGATCGACACCAGCGAGGAGTTCCGACTCGTCGGTACGCCGGTGGCCCGCTGCAGGGCGCGCTCCAGCTAGGTGTACTGACCATGGATATTCGTGACGCCAAGGTCCTCGCGGATCTGTTGGCTGGTATCCCGCCAAGACACCGCCGCGGGAAGATCGCCCCAAATACTGGTGAACACCCCGACAATGAGCGCGGCCCCACTGGCCGTGTTG
This sequence comes from Mycobacterium sp., assembly GCA_019246375.1. Lineage (GTDB taxonomy): Bacteria > Actinomycetota > Actinomycetes > Mycobacteriales > Mycobacteriaceae > Mycobacterium. The sequence continues at coordinate 4,874 of JAFAQO010000508.1, forward strand.
AGGTACACCGCTCCCCCGGAGTCACCCCTCTGGCTGACAACACCGTGGGACATGGTGAACCACCCGTTGTTCACGCTTTCTACGGTGCCGCAGCTCTCGCCGGTGACTACGCCGAAATGGCAGACCCCGTCTCCGGGCCGGACCACCAGACCAGGATCGGATCCCAGCGCGCGGCCGCCGGGCAGGATGTTGTTCACTGTGACATCGCCGGCCAGCACAATGGCTTCGTAGTCGGCGATCTGTTGGTCGGTGGCGACGCTTGTGCCGGCCGGTGTGGTGTCCCGGAATGTCGCCATATTGCCGATGATGTTGCCGTCCTTATCGGTGACTCTTCCGCTGCCCCGGCAATGACCTGCCGTGAACGCAACCCGTAGGGCCGGATCGACGTAGCCCAGTGTGCACAGGTGAGTGTCCTGGTGGATTTCCATTCCCGGGAACACCGCCGCAGGGTCTGCGCGGGCCACCGTTGGCGTGGTACCGGGCATGAGCGCCGCGCTAACAATCGCGGCCGACGCGGCTATGGCGAGGTGGCGCACCGTGGACTCCGATCCGTGGACCCGCCGGCGGCGAAGAGCACCGGCGTAACGCTGCGAGACATTACCGACTTCTGCGGGAGCGCCCATAGCGTCCGGGCGAAAATGACGCTGTAGTCAGCTCCAGCCCCTACTGGGATGGTGCCAGCGGAGCCTCGGCAGCGGGTTGAGCCGTCCTGCGGGGCTTCCAGCCTGGCGGTCCGAAGACATAGCCCAGCCGATCCGGCAGGCGCGTCGCCGACCGCACATCGCGGGCGATCGCGACGTATTCGTACGTTTGCAGCGTCCAGATGTTGAACGTGTCGACCTGTTTGGTCAGTCCGTAATGCGGCCGGAAGATCTCGGGCTGAAAGGTCCCCAGGAGCCGGTCCCAGATTATCAAGATCCCGCCGTAGTTCTTGTCGAGGTATTCCGGGTCCATGCCGTGGTGCACCCGGTGATGTGACGGAGTGTTGAAGACGAGTTCGAATGGCCGCCACATTGTGCCGATCCGTTCGGTGTGCACCCAGAACTGGTAGATAAGGTTCAGCGAGAAACTGGCGAAAACCATCCATGGCGGAATCCCCAACAGCGGCAATGGAATCCACATCACGATTTCGCCACTGTTGTTCCACTTCTGACGCAGCGCCGTAGCGAAGTTGAAGTACTGGCTGGAGTGGTGAGCCTGGTGAGTGGCCCAGATCAACCGGACCCGGTGGGCCATGCGGTGATACGTGTAGTACAGCAGGTCGACGCCGAGAATCGCGACGACCCAGCTGTACCAGCGGGTTGCCGACAGGTGCCAGGGCGCCACATACGCATAGATCGCGGCATAGCCGAGCAGGGCGATGAACTTCCAGGCCGCCGTGGTGGCCACCGACACCAGACCCATCCAGATGCTGGCCCAGGAATCGCGGGTGAGGTAAGCGCCGGACACCGGCCGCGCCGATTGACCGGTAACGGGCGCGCTTTCTGCACTCTCGATGCGTTCCAGCTTGCGGGCCGCGGTCCACTCGAGTATCAGCAGCAACAGAAAAAATGGGATGGCGAACAGCACCGGGTCTCGCATTTGCGCCGGCAGCACGGATAACCAATCCGCGATCGCATCCACATCAGACACCCTACGACTCGTCAGCTTGCCCGCCGCCGGTTGTCCCCAACGCGGGCCGACACGAGGCGGCCACCAGCCAATTTCCTGGTATTCGCTCATGACGAAGTCCAGACTGTCGCTGATGACTGCGATCGATCGCACGACGCTCAAGCCCGGCCTTGCCCACCGGCTGCTGCGTTCCACCGGTGTGCGCAACCGACTGTTCCCCGCGGCGAAACTGGATGTCTGGGCTGCCCATCCCCGACTGCCGTACACCGGTCAACCGTCCAAGCGGGTACTGAAAAGGATTGAGGTCGAGCGCGCAGACCTCGACGGGCGTCCGGTCTACGAAGTGCGGCCAAGGTTGGCCGGGGCAGGTCCGCTCAATGGTCACGTGCTGTATCTACACGGCGGCGCTTACGTGCTTGACCTCATCCCCCATTTCCACTGGCCGGCCATCGCCAAGCTGGCGAACATGTTGCGCCGTACGATGACCGTTCCGATCTACCCGATCGCCCCCGAGCACAGCTATCGGGAAGTCTTTCCTTTCCTGCTGCAGGCGTACCGGCGCGTGCTGGAGAGCACTG
>JAFAQO010000510.1 GCA_019246375.1 Mycobacterium sp.
CACCGGCTGTGTCATCGGCGGCTGGTCTAGGCGCAGAGCAGAGGTCAAATCCCCGAACGTGTGTCGGCGCCAAGCGGAGATATTGGGCTCACGCACACCGGTGAACCATTCCAGGAGACGCAGGCACGAGGTGTGATCGAAGCGTTCGGTTGCCACCCAGCCGCCGACCGTCCACGGCGAGACGATGATGCACGGCACCCGGTAGCCGCCGCCGATCGGCTCGTCGCCGACGAATTCGGTAGGCGCACCGCCGGGTGGCAGCGGCGGCGCCACATGGTCGAACAGCCCATCGTTCTCGTCGTAGGTGATGATGAAAACGGTCTTGGCCCATAGCCGCGGATTCGCGGCGACGGCGTTGATCCGGTCGGTGATGAACTTCGCGCCGTCGGCGGGCCGGAAGTCGGGGTGTTCGCAGGCGCTGGCGTTGGGGATGATCCAGGACACGTCCGGCAGCCGGCTTTCACTCGCGTCGCGCTCGAACTGCCCGATCGGACAAGTGGCAATGCCGTTGCGGTACAACGGGGAATCCTCCGGCGCCTGCTGGTACTGGCGGAACTCATTAAGCATGTTCAGGTCGTAGTCGTCGATCTCGACGTAGACCTTCCAGCTGACCCCCGCCTTTTGCAGCCGTTCGGGATAGGTGGTCCAGAAGTAACCCCCCGGTGGTGTGGCATAGTTTGCGGTGATCGGCCCGCCGTGGGTTCCCATCGGATCGATGGTGCCGGTCATCCACATCATGCGGTTCGGCCATGTCGGGCCGAGCACCGAGCAGTGGTAGGCGTCGCACACGGTGAAGGCGTCGGCGAGCGCGAAGTGGAACGGGATGTCGGCCTGCTCGTAGTAGCCCATCACATACGGTGCGTTGACCCGATCCGCCGCGCGGTGGGCGAGAAGCCAGCGGTCCATCCGGCCGCCGTTGAGGGCTTCGTGCTGCACCGACCAGGCGTGTGAGGTGGACGGGATCTTCTGCACGCTGTTGGTGTAGGTGTTCAAATGAAACGGCAGCGTGTAGCCGTCCGGATTCTGCGGGTCGGGCTGTGCGAACACCGACGAACCGTTGGGCAAGCGCATCGCGTCCGGATCACCGAAGCCGCGCACGCCGGACATCGTGCCGAAGTAGTGGTCAAACGAGCGGTTCTCCTGCATCAACAGCACAACATGTTCAATCGGCAAAGGCACGACCGGCTCGGCAACTGCGCGTTGCACATTGGGCGGCATAGCCGCGAAGGCCGCCGCCAACGCCGTTCCCCCAATGAAACGCCGACGTGTTAAACCGGCTGCCGACGTGCGTGATTCGTTCAACAGCTACCCGTTCGCCCGTCGTCGCCATGTCCCCACGAATCGGCGGTTCATACCATCGTGAGGTGATAAACCGCCCGTTCGCACACCGCGTCGCTTGGCCGCGATCGCACATGGTAGCGGCTTCGCCCGGACGGATTCGGGAAACACGCCTAGACCAACGGGGTGACTGGCACCGGCCGGTTGGTCGAGTGGCCGGTTCGGTCGCCCGAATACGGCTGCAGCGCAGATTCATATAGCGTGCGGGTGCTGGCGGCCCGGGTTGACCCGATCGGCCAATGTGCGAACGTCACCTGGGTATCGGTGGGATCAGGCCAGGCCCAGTCGGTGCCAGTGTGGGCCAGACCCAGTGTGATGAGTTCGGCGCAGGTTCAGCGCGGCGGCTCGGTGATGCAGTCAGTAGTCGTTTTTACCTGTTCCGCGGTAGCGCAGTCTGCGGTTGCCGTGGGTCAGCCAAGCGATGGTTCGTTCGATCATGGGCCGGTGTTGGCAGTACTCGGTCAGCCATGCCGGGTCACGCCCGGCGATGCGGGCGGCGCGCTGCCTGCGTATGTGCGCGGCCACGGCTCATGTAGCGGCCCTAGTCGGAGACGGGGGTTTCCGGCTCCATGTCGAATGCCGCCTGCAGGTTGTCCGGCCGCTTACCCAGGCCGTCTTTCGTCTTCCGGGTCCAGGGAGCCTCGATGAGACGTTTGGTTTCGTCGATCATTGATTTGGGCTCCAGGTTGCGGTAGGTGTCGATCTCGCCGGCGGCGACTGCTGTCATCGTGGCGTACACCGGCTCGGGGTCGAATTGTGCTCTGGGGAAAGCGAGTTTCGAGTAGTCGAAGAGTCGGTGCGACCCGTCGTCCTCCCAGCTCTGCCAGGTCTGGAACATCCGGTCGTTAAACCCGGTTAGGAAGGGCCCCGGGTTGACGGTCGCCACCTCGATGTTGAATTCCTGCAGCTCGCCGGCCATGCTCTCCGCGATGGCTTCGACGGCATGTTTGGACGCGGAGTAGATCCCGGTGAAGGGATTGACGTTGAGTCCCTCACGAGACGATACCCATACGATGCGACCCTCGCCCCGCTTGACCATCTGCTTGGCGATCCCCTGGGTCAACAGCAGCGGGCCGATCACGTTGACCTCGAATTGTCGCCGCATGTTGGCTGCCGGGATGTCGAGGGTGGAGCCACCCTCGCCGACGCCGGCGTTGTTCACCAGGATTTCAACCTCCCACGCCAGTGCTTTCTTGCGGTCTCCCGTGTCGGTCACGTCCAGCTTCTCGACCCGGAGGTTGACCCCGCGCTCGGCCGCCTGGCGCTTCAAGGTTTGCACCTGGGCCCAGATCTCGACTGCGGCGATCACGTCAAACCCTTTCTCGGCCAGACGCATTGCTACTTCATGTCCGAATCCGGTACCCGATCCAGTGATGAGAACCTTTTTCACAGCGCTGTCCTTTCCTTGTCCGTCATACGGCCGATTCTCGTTACGTCCTTGTAGCTCCGCGAGTTCGGATCGTAATTACCGGCAACAACGGTCGCGGTCGAGATCGTTGGTGTGGTAGTCCGTTGGTCGCAGGCTCCTAGGCTCGCTGCTCTTGTGACTATTGTGACGGCGAATCGTTGTGGCTGGTGGCACCCATTCTTGGCGGCCCTCGAAGCGTTCGTCGACAACTAGCAGCAGCACTCGGGCAGGATGCTGAGTACCAAGCGTCAATGCCTGGACGCGACGACGTCATCGCCCTGCCGGGCATGGTAGGCCCACGACCCACCGACCCCAGGCTCGACGCCTTCGACCATGAACCCTAGTTGAGACGCCGGTAGCGCGGAGCGCGCGGGAGTTCCGTCAACGATGGCACTTGATTGTCACGGCGTTGTCACCGCACGCAAATACGGTGAATCGGTAAAGGACGGAGTGGGACCAATGCTACTGGTCAGCGAGATTTCACGGTTAACGTGGGACACTCGAAACCAGCCCAGGGCTGACTGGGGGTCAAGTGGTCGCAGGTGCAAACCGTGTCAGCCCGACCCAAAGAAAATAGCGAAAGCAGGCCCATAAACGTCGTGAAAGAAACTCAGCGAACTAAAGGAGATTCGAACATGGCTGAGATCAACTGGCTGCTCGAGGCGAAGACGGCCTACGAGCGAGGCAATGCGACTGCCGCGACCGCCGCCGCGCTGATCGACATC
>JAFAQO010000512.1 GCA_019246375.1 Mycobacterium sp.
CCGCCGAGATTTCTCGTCGGTATCTCCAGACGCAACCACACCTTTGGGGTGGCATGCCAATCGGAGCATCTCGCCGTCCATGTGTTGACGCGCCGTGAGGTTAGGCTCGCCCGGCTCTTCGGCGGCCAAACCGGCGACGAAATCAACAAATTCGAGTACTGCTCCTGGCACAGCGGCCCGGAAGGGATGCCGATTCTCGATGATGCGGTCGCGTGGTTTGTCGGAAAGACACTAAGCCGCATCGACGTCGGCGACCATGTGGGTTACCTGTTAGAACCCATCGCCGGGCATGCTCCGGAATGCTCCGAAAGTCTGGTCACCTTCTCCGACGTCAACGACCTCGAACCGGGCCACGAAGCTTAACGCCAGCGCACCGACTGTGAACCGCGCGACGCGACACGCCGATACGGCGCCGTCGAGTTCACAGTGAACCGTTGGGTCGCCGGGCTGGGTCTGATTGCCCAGCTCCTCCTCAGGACGTTCCGTCCTGCATCGTCGCCGGGCTACGTCTTGTCGTCGTTGTTACGCGGGAAGCCGCCGCCCTGCGGGAAGAGCGGGAACACGACGTCGTCAAGCTTCTCGGCGTCTCCGGCCGTCTTGTTGACCGTCGCACCCCAGACGTTTCCGTCCGGCGACATCCGTAACGCCCAGGCGTGCGCGTGGGTGTCTTGACGCACCACATCCGGTTCACCGGTGACCGCGCCGGTTGCCGGCGCGAGGTGCACGGCCACCGTCTGCTTGGTGTTGATTAGATTGACCAGCACAGTGCCGTCCAGTGCTGCGCATCCGGCAACTCCCGGGCGGGCGGGCCACGTCCATACGGTCGATACCTTCGAGTCTTTGGTGATGCGCTGCAGCCGGTCGGCCGCGGGCGTGCGGTCGGTGATGTACAGCGAGCCGTCGACGGGATCGATGCACATTCCGCCGCCGGCGCCGAGGCCGGACAACGCGGTGGTCGGCGGCGCCTGGTTGATAGTGGTCGGCTGTTCAATCCGTATCACCTTGCCCGCCAATGAGCCGGGATCATTCGCCATCGCGGGGTTGCCCGCGTCGCCGGTCAGCACGACCAAGGTGGTCGGGCTGGTGAAAATCATCGCGCCGGTATTGCCGGTGGCACCCTTCGGGATACCGGTCAGGATGTCCTTGGGGATATCGTCGTCGGCAATCCGGATAACCCTGTTGTCGCTGGGCGTGCTGATGTAGGCGTACATCAGCCGGTCTTGCTTATAGGTGGGCGACCGCACAATGTCCATCAATCCACCATCACCGGACCCGTCGACGGGGATAACAGTTTTGACCTTCGGTTCGGCGTTGACCGAGACTTCTTTGACTGCACCGGTGGTGCGCTCTGCGACGAGCGCGGACTTGCTGTCCGGCCCCATGATCAGACCGCTGGTGCTCTCCAGACAGCCCTGCATGACGCCTGGCGCGGGGCACTGCTTGGGGAACGGATTCGCGGGCAACGGGGGTGGCGGCGGAGGCTTCGACGTTTGCGGCGGCTGGCGTTGCGGCTGGGTGGTAAACGGCTGAGATTGGGCGTCATCGAAGCGTGCGCAGCCAGTGCCCACCAGCAACACCGCGCACAGCGCGGCGAGTCCGCTCCGAGCCAGCCACCGTAACCGCATGCCCGCAAGATTACGGATATTTCCGGCTCTTCGGCTACGGCGGGCGGGCAGCGTCGTCGACCTGCGAGCCTGCCCCGCGGGCGAAGCTTGGAATAGTCGACGAAAGCGCCGCTCAAATCCCCAATTCAGCTGCAAATGCCCTTACCCTGTCACGCGTGAGCAGTCAATCGAATGACCCACGGGGGCGGCGGCCGGACGATTCCGCGGCGCCAATCCAGGGACGCCCGGCCGGAGCAAGCCTGGTCGACCCGGAAGACGACCTGCCGTCAGCCAACTATGCAGGCGATTTCGAGACCACCACAATTCCGCACTACAACTCCGGTACTGACGCCGGCTCCCGTACATCCAGCCCCGGATATGGACTGATCGGCGCCTCGGAGCCATTGCCGTATGTCCAGCCGCACTCCAGCAACGGCGACTCGGCCTTCGGCCCAGCCGGGATCAACGCTCTCGAAGACGACGAGCGGGTACGCGCTGCCCGTCGGCGCGGCACCCAGGATCTTGGCCTGCTGATATTGCGGGCGGGGCTGGGCGCCGTGCTAGCTGCTCACGGTCTGCAGAAACTGTTCGGCTGGTGGGGCGGCGAGGGGATGACCGGATTCAAGAACTCGCTGTCGGATGCCGGGTACCAGCATGCCGACATCCTCACCTACTGCGCCGCCGGCGGCGAGATCGCCGCGGGGGTGCTTCTGGTGCTGGGGCTGTTCACCCCACTGGCCGCGGCGGGCGCACTGGCTTACCTGATCAACGGCCTGCTCGCTGGCATGTCGGGGCACCCTGCGGGATCCTTCCCGTTCTTCCTGCCCAACGGGCATGAATACGAGCTCGTCCTCATCGTCGTCGCCGCCGCCGTCATCCTGATCGGCCCCGGTCGCTACGGTTTCGACGCGGGTCGCGGCTGGGCACGGCGGCCGTTCATCGGGTCGTTCGCCGCACTGCTGTTGGGCATCGCCGGCGGCATCGCCGTCTGGGTGCTGCTCAACGGCGCCAACCCGGTGGCCTGACGCCGCTCAGCCGTACGGGTTGGGCACTCGCCCCGCACTGGCCTCGGTCAGTAACGGCAGCGTCGCGAACGTCACCGCGGGCAATCGCACCTCCTCGCCGCCTTTGAGCTGCGCGCGTGCCCACGAACCCTTGGTGAACCGCAGCCCCTGGATATCCTCCCAGCGCAGCGCCCGGCTGCCGAGCAGCGTTCGCACCGTCACACCTTGCTGGTCGGCGACTGTACGCAGCCGGATGACCAAAGCCGACAACACCACCGGGATCACCAGCAGCGGTGCACTCAGCGGCCAGGTGAACACCGGGATCAGCAGCCCGAGGGTGAAGAATCCCACCGCGAAGTGCGCGATCGGCGAAATTTTGATCACCAGTGGCGCGGGCGGGTGATCCGGCGACCCGGTAGTCACGCAGGCATCATCGCACCGGCCGATCGGCCGGCAGCGCATCGGCTATGCATCACCGCACGCTCGCCCGACGCGCGGCCGCCGTGGAGG
>JAFAQO010000176.1 GCA_019246375.1 Mycobacterium sp.
ACCCGCTTGCCGGTCAGGTCGATGGAGTGGTCCCAGGCTGCCGAGTGAAACGACGGGCCGAAAAACGTATTGGCGCCGTCAAATTCGGGAATACAAGGTCGATTCAGCTGACCGACCGCGCTGATGAGGGCGCGCGCTCGGAGCGTGCGGAACCTGCCGTCGGACGTTCGCGCCGAAACCGTCCAGGTGCCGTCGTCGTCATTCCATTCGGCGCTGGTTGTCTCGGTCTGCCACAGCACGTGCTCACCCAAGCCGTGCTTGTCGATCACCGACGTGAAATACGCCTGTAGCTCAGACTGTTCGGCGAAATAGTGCGTCCAGTCGTTGCTTGGTTCGAAGCTGTAGCAGTAGAAGTGATTGGCAACGTCGACCCGGGCACCGGGATAGCGGTTTTCCCACCATGTTCCGCCGGGGCCGGCATTCTTTTCGATGATCGTGAACGGGATGTTGGCTTGCTTGAGCCGGATTCCGGCCAAGATGCCTGATTCCCCGCACCCAATGACGACGACGGGAAGTTCCGCGGCGCGCTCGGCGTTCAGCGACGCCGGGCGGCGCGGGTCGACACCATCGAAGTCGATTTCTTCCAGGAGCAGGGGAAGATAATCGTCAGGCACGGTCTCGCAGGCCGCCCAGTCCATCATTTCTTTGATGAGCTCGTGTCTCAACGGTGCTGGCTCGGGGCAGCCGCGGTCGCGATAGTCGGTGATCACCGGCAGCGCCGTTGCGCGGGCCCGGGCCTTCTCCTGCTCTGACATGAAGCCTTGGACTTCGTTGAGGAAGATCCCGGCGGGCTTGAATTCGCGGATGAAGCGCGGGTCCCCGGTGATGTGGACCAGGGACAGTAGCAGCGTCGGAATGCTGACCTGCTCGAGCGCGGCCGCGATCTCGGCTGTCGGCGTGGTGAAGGGTTCGCCGGCGTAGCGGCTGCGCATTAAGCCGATCCTTTCGTGACGGGAGCGGTCCGGCTGGCATTACGCTACGGGAAGTTGCGTAATAGATCGATACGATAACGCGGGGCGCCCTAACCGATCAAGGCTGAGTTCCCCGCGTGGCAGCGTGAGCCTTTAACTGCGAAGGTGGATCTCGTGGCAGACCCATCTATCGGGGCACGCGGGAAAGAATGGCTGATTGCCGGGTGGCGGTTCGTCCACAGTGCGCCGCTGACGTACCTGTGGCTAACGGTTTTATTGATCACCACGATCGTGCAGCATCAGCTCAGCCGCCATGAGTTGCATACCGTGCTCGTGCACCGCTCCACCAACATCTACCACTTGGGCACCGACCCGCTGTACGTGCTGTGGGCCAGCCTGTTCTGGGTCGACGGCGGAAATTGGTTGCAATGCTTGGTGCTGTTCAGCCTGTTCCTGGCGCCGGCCGAGCGGTGGCTAGGACAAATACGTTGGCTGGCAGTCGGTCTCAGTGCGCACGTCGCCGCCACGTATATCAGCGAAGGCTTGTTGTATCTCGCCATCCAGCAGCACCTCGAGCCCGAGAAGATGGTGCACGTGCGGGATGTCGGGGTCAGCTACTTCATGGTCGGCGTGATGACGGTGTTCACCTACCACATTGCGCCGCCATGGCGATGGGGCTACCTGGCGGCGGTGGCCATCTACTACGGCCAAGGGCTGGTCACCAACCTCAACTTGACTGCGGTTGGCCACGTCTCGGCGATCTTGATCGGCTTGTGCTGCTATCCGATTGCCCGACGGCGTGACGGCCCGTTGCTGAATCCGGCGCGGGCGTTCGGCCGGGTAACGGCTAGATCCGGGTAGCGGTCACGTAGCCGAGTGAACCGAACGTCGTCTCTGCGTCCTCGTCGCCGGTCTGCACTGAAAACCCGTGAGAAGCAAACAGCTCGGCGGCGTAAACAGCGGTCGCGTCCCAGCCGTGGCCGTTCAGGTAGTCGACCACATCATTGCGGTCGCCGGGATACCACAGGTCAGTCATCTCGACGTCGAAGCCGTGGTCACGCCACCGGTCAGTGACCTCACGCATCCGGTCCGCCATCGTCGGCACTGAGCGGGCCGCGTCGGGCAGGTTTTCGGTGGCTAACCGGCTGCCACGAGAGCTGAGCCCGGTGATGTTATCCAGCAGCCGGTCCTGCGCCGCGGGCGGTAGAAACGGCAACAGGCCTTCCGCGCTCCACGCAGCGGGCTGGGTGGCATCAAAACCCGCCTGCTTGAGCGCAGTCGGCCAGTCGTGGCGAAGGTCGATGGCCACCGTCCGGTGGTGGGCGGTAGGGCTAGCACCCAGCTGTGCCATCGCTCTGGTTTTGAACTCGATCACTTGCGGCTGGTCGATTTCGTACACCGTTGTTGCGGCCGGCCAGGGCAACCGGTAAGCACGAGCATCAAGGCCAGACGCCAAGATCACCGCCTGGCGAAGCCCGCGGTCGACAGCCTCAACGAAGAAGTCGTCGAAGAAGCGGGTTCGCACGGCCATCATGTCGCGCATTCGCTCCATGCCGAATTCGCCGCTGTCGTCGACTTCGGCGGGATCGAGTTCTCCGCTGGCCAGGCGGGTGAAGAACTCCACCCCGACCGCGCGAAC
>JAFAQO010000307.1 GCA_019246375.1 Mycobacterium sp.
ACCGGCGACTACGGCACCTACTACAACGGTGGCCTCTATATCACCGGCCGGATCAAAGACCTTGTCATCATCGACGGTCGCAACCACTACCCGCAGGACCTCGAGTTTTCGGCGCAGGAAGCCAGCCGGGCGTTGCGCACCGGCTACGTCGCCGCTTTCTCGGTGCCGGCCAACCAACTGCCCGCGGCCGTTTTCGATAATCCGCATACCGGCCTGACGTATGACCCCGAGGACACCTCCGAGCAGCTGGTGATCGTCGCTGAGCGTGCTCCGGGTGCGCACAAACTCGACTACCAGCCCATCGTCGACGACATCCGGGCGGCCATCGCCGTGCGGCACGGCGTGACCGTCCGCGACGTGCTGCTGGTGCAGTCCGGAACGATCCCCCGCACCTCCAGCGGCAAAATCGGGCACCGCGCCTGCCGGGAGGCATACCTCAACGGCAGCTTGCGCCGCGGTGTCGCGTCGCCAACCGCCTTCGCGAGCGGGTCCAACTGACCGTTAACCACCATGACTGAGACAGACGCTGATTCTCGATTGATTTCGGGGGATGACGCCACCACATCGCAGCTGGCGCGCCCCAAGATGACCCGCGCCGGCGACGATACAGAGCGAAGCGATGCTGAGGAGCGGCGCATGACTGTCGCCGAGATGCGGCAATGGCTGCGCAACTGGGTGGGCAACGCCACCGGGCGGTCGCCCGACTCGGTCGACGAGTCAACACCGATGGTGGAGCTTGGGTTGTCGTCGCGCGACGCCGTGGCGATGGCTGCCGACATCGAAGACCTCACCGGAGTCACACTGTCGATCGCGGTCGCCTTCCAACATCCGACCATCGAGTCGCTGGCGACCCGGATCATCGAGGGCGAGCCCGAAGTGCCCGAGGACGAGGGCGATGACGCCGACTGGTCGCGCAGCGGGCCGGTCGAGCGGGTCGACATCGCGGTGGTGGGTTTGGCCACCCGGTTTCCCGGCGACATGGATACCCCCGAGCAGACCTGGCAGGCGCTGTTGGAGGGCCGTGACGCGATCACCGACCTGCCCGATGGCCGCTGGGCGGAGTTCACCGAGGAGCCGCGGCTCGCCGAACGGATCAAAAACGCCCGCACGCGTGGCGGCTACCTGAAAGACATCAAGGGCTTCGACTCCGAGTTCTTCGCGCTGTCGAAGACCGAAGCCGACAACATCGACCCGCAGCAGCGGATGGCGCTGGAACTGACGTGGGAGGCGCTCGAACACGCCCGCATTCCGGCGTCGAGCCTGCGCGGCGAAGCCGTCGGCGTCTACATCGGCACATCCGTCGCGGACTACAGCTTCCTGGCGATGTCGGATCCGACGGTCGCCCACCCCTACGCCATCACCGGAACCGCCAGCTCGATCGTCGCCAACCGGGTGTCCTACTTCTACGACTTTCACGGCCCGTCCGTGGCGGTCGACACCGCCTGCTCGAGCTCGCTGGTGGCGACGCACCAGGCGGTGCAGGCGCTGCGCAGCGGCGAGTGCGATGTGGCCGTCGCCGGCGGCGTCAATGCGCTGATCACCCCGGCGGTGACGCTCGGTTTCGACGAGATCGGTCAGGTGCTGGCGCCCGACGGCCGGATCAAATCGTTCTCCGCCGACGCCGACGGTTACACCCGCTCCGAGGGCGGCGGCATGCTGGTGCTCAAGCGGGTCGACGACGCGCGCCGCGACGGCGACCAGATCCTGGCCGTGATCGCCGGCAGCGCGGTCAACCACGACGGCCGCTCCAACGGCCTGATCGCCCCCAACCCGGACGCGCAGGCCGAGGTGTTGCGCCGGGCCTATAAGGACGCCGGCATCGACCCGCGCACTGTCGACTACGTCGAAGCGCACGGCACCGGCACCATCCTGGGCGACCCGATCGAGGCTCAAGCGCTTGGCCGCGTCGTCGGCAAGGGCCGTCCCGCCGACAAGCCGGCGCTGCTGGGCGCAATCAAAACCAATATCGGACACCTGGAATCGGCAGCCGGCGCGGCCAGCTTGGCCAAGATGGTGTTGGCGCTGCAGCACGACAAGCTGCCTCCGTCGATCAACTACGCCGGGCCTAACCCCTACATCGACTTCGACGCCGCCCATTTGCGGTTCTTGGACACGGCGGCCGACTGGCCGCGCTACAGCGGTTATGCGATCGCCGGCGTATCGAGCTTCGGCTTCGGCGGCGCCAACGCGCATCTGGTGCTGCGCGAGGTGCTGCCCCGCGACGTCGTCGAAAAGGAGCCCGAGCCGGAACCGGTTGCCGAAGCGAAGGACGAGCAGCCGGCGCCGGCAACCTATGTCGGCGGGGTGCGGTTCGACGAGTACGGCGAGTTCATCGACGACGAACAGCCGCCGGTGTTCGAAGAGGCCGAACCCGAACTGCCGGGAATGACCGAGGAGGCCAAGCGGCTCAAGGAGCTTGCGCTTGCGGAGCTGGCCGCATCCGAGCCCGTGACGCCGTTGGTGCCGTTGGCCGTGTCGGCGTTTCTGTCGTCACGCAAGAAGGCCGCCGCCGCCGAGCTGGCTGACTGGATTGACGGTCCGGAGGGGCGGGCGTCGTCGCTGGAGTCGATCGGGCGGTCGCTGACGCGTCGCAACCACGGCCGCTCCCGCGCGATGGTGTTGGCCCGCGACCACGACGAGGCGATCGCGGGCTTGCGGGCGGTCGCCGAAGGCAAACAGCGGCCGAACGTATTCAGTACTGACGGACCGGTCACCAACGGCCCGGTGTGGGTGCTCGCCGGGTTCGGCGCGCAGCACCGCAAGATGGGCAAGAGCCTGTACCTGCGCAACGAGATCTTCGCCGAGTGGATCGACAAGCTCGACGCGCTCATCCAAGACGAGCGCGGCTACTCGATTCTCGAGCTGATCCTCGACGACTCGCAGGACTACGGCATCGAGACCACCCAGGTGGTGATCTTTGCGATCCAGATCGCGCTCGGCGAACTGCTCAAGCAGCACGGCGCCAAACCCGCTGCGGTGGTGGGCCAGTCGCTCGGTGAGGCCGCATCGGCCTACTTCGCCGGTGGGCTGTCGCTGAAAGACGCCACCCGCGCGATCTGCTCCCGCTCGCATCTGATGGGCGAGGGCGAGGCCATGCTGTTCGGCGAGTACATCCGCCTGATGGCGCTGGTCGAGTATTCGGCCGAGGAAATCAAAACGGTGTTCTCCGATTTCCCCGACTTGGAGGTGTGCGTTTACGCGGCCCCGAACCAGACAGTGATCGGCGGGCCGCCCGCGCAGGTGGATGCGATCATCGCCCGCTGTGAGGCGGAGGGCAAGTTCGCCCGCAAGTTCCAGACCAAGGGTGCCAGCCACACCTCGCAGATGGACCCCTTGCTCGGCGAGCTGTCGGCGGAGCTGCAGGGGATCCAGCCGCTGACCCCGACGGCGGGCATTTTCTCAACGGTGCACGAGGGCAGCTACATCAAGCCCGGTAGCGACCCCATCCACGATGTGGAGTACTGGAAGAAGGGCCTGCGGCACAGCGTCTACTTCACCCACGGAATCCGCAACGCGGT
>JAFAQO010000393.1 GCA_019246375.1 Mycobacterium sp.
AACTTGGCCTAGTGCCGAAGCACTTGACATGCCCGAAACCCTCAACCTCAACCGGAGATTTAGAGTTATGTCAAGTAGTTTCGCGCAAACAGAACGTTATGGCCGCGACACGAACTATCGATGCAGGCGCGCCGACACGCAATGTAAATTTCGGCGATTTCTACGGCTCGGGGCCGCGAGCGCGGCGCTGGGCGACGTTCCCTTGGCGCCTCGGCTACTTGACGGTCGGCAAGTCCGGGCTGGACACGTCGTAGGTTCGCCCGGGTTGCGTCAACAGCGCCGCGAGTTTCTCGGCCTTCTCCTGGGTGTGGTCGGTGGTCCCCCACACCACCACGCGTCCGTCGGTCAGCGTGAGCGTGATCGAGGCCACCGAGGGAGCAGCGATCCGGCCCACCTGACCGGCGACCTCGGGGCGCAGCGCTGTCAACACCGCCAGGGCGCCCTTCGTCGGCGGGTCCGAGGGTCCGGGATTGTCGACGTCGATGTAGGGCAGCGCCGGAGGCGGCGGTGCGGTCGCGAAGTCAACCCCGTCACGGTCGTACAGATGCGGGCCGTCCGGAAAGTCCTTGACCACGACGGGGACCCGCTCAACCACCGTGATCCGCAGCGCCGACGGGTACTGGCGCTGCACGCGCGCACTGGCCACCCGCCGGATCGCTGCGACCCGGTCGGCGACCTTACTGGTATTGATTTGCAGCAGCGGCTTCCCGAGCCGCACCTGCGCCGCGTCGAGCACCTCGCCGCGGGTCACTGCGGCAATGCCGGTGACGACGATGTTGCGGGCCGACATCACCGGCGTGAAATACAGGACCAGCCCGAGCGCGACGGCGAGCACTGCCAGCAGCACGGTCGCGAGCGCCAGCTTCAAGCCGCGCACAGCGCCCCGCGGAGCCGATCTGGCCTCGGCCATTCCGTGGGCCTTGCGCTTAGCCTCTCGGCGGTCGCGGTATCTTGACATGACCCGGGCCTGCGCGGCGCGCCGCTCGGCCCGTTCCCGGCGGGCCCGCCGGCGTGGCCCTTCGAAGTCGGGCTGCTGCGAGCTCTGCTCATCTGGTGGCGACGGGTCGGCCGGTCCGGAGTCGGTGTTTTCGGTCACCGCCTCGGTCGCCGGAGCGCCGTTGGGCTCGGTCACCGCCGCACCCCTGGCCGGCCCGGCAGGCTGCGGTTGGCTCGCGCCCGTAGCGCGGTGACGATCTCGGGCGCCAGCATGGTCACATCGCCCGCGCCCATCGTGACGACCACGTCGCCCGGCTCGGCGGCGGCCGCGACCGTGTCGGCAACCGATGACAGATCTGGTAGATAGTGCACCGGCACACTGACGTGCTCGGCGATGCTGGCCCCGCTCACACCGGCGAGCGGTTGTTCACGTGCAGCGAAGACGTCGAGCACGAACACCTCGTCAGCAGCATCCAGCGCCTGGCCGAATTCAACAGCGAAAGTTTTTGTCCGCGAATATAAATGGGGCTGAAAAACCACCAATGAACGACCGCCGCCGCTCTGCTCCAGCAGCGTACGGACCGCAGCCAGCGTCACGCTGATCTCGGTCGGATGGTGTGCGTAGTCGTCGAACACCCGTACTGACGCCGCCGTACCGATCAGTTCGAATCGCCGACGCACACCTTCGAAGCCGGCCAGCCCGTCGAGCACACATTCAGCCGGCGCGCCGACCTCAATCGCGGCCAGCAGCGCCCCCAACGCGTTGAGCGCCATATGCCGCCCCGGCACCGAGAGCCGCATCACCCACGGGTGCGGCTGGCCGGCCAACTGGATATGCGCGACGGCGCCGGTCCCCTCTTGCTCCCACCACAGCAGTGTGCCGGTCAGTTCGCCGGCTGCGCCCGAGTCCGCAGAGCCGTAGGTGAGTACCCGGATGCCCAGCGGCGCAGTACGTTTCGCCAGCGCCGCCGCCCCTGGGTCGTCAGTACAGACCACCAGGGCGCCGCCGGGGGCAAGTCGCTCCACGAAGGAGTCGAACACCGCGACGTAGGCCTCGGCACTGCCGAAGAAGTCCAGATGATCCGACTCGATGTTGGTGATTAGCGCGACATTCGGCGTGTACTCCAGCAACGAGCCGTCACTCTCGTCTGCTTCGGCGACAAAGCAGTCGCCGCTGCCGTGGTGGGCGTTGGTGCCGGCCTCTCCCATTTCGCCACCGACCGCGAAAGAGGGATCACGTCCGCAGTGCTGCAAGGTGACGATGAGCATTGATGTGGTCGTCGTTTTACCGTGGGTTCCGGTCACCATCAGCGTCGTGCGCCCGGCCATCAGCTTGGCCAGCACAGCCGGCCGCAACATCACCGGGATACTGCGGCGGCGGGCCTCGACGAGCTCGGGGTTCGTCTTCGGGATCGCGGCGTGGGTGGTGATGACGGCGGTCGGGCCGCCGGGCAGCAGATCCAGCGACGACGCGTCGTGGCCGATCCGGATCAGCGCACCGCGGGCACGCAGCGCGCGCACGCCACGGGACTCCTTGGCATCGGATCCCGACACCAGCCCGCCCCGGTCCAGCAGGATGCGAGCGATGCCCGACATGCCCGCTCCCCCGATGCCGACCATGTGGACCCGCCGCAGCTCGGGAGGCAGCGGCGCAGTCATCGGCGCCACTCCTCGATCCCGGCTGGCGCCGGCATCATCGTCGTCGGCGCAATCATCGGCGCCACTCCTCGATCCCGGCTGGCGCCGGCATCATCGTCGTCGGCGCGGCGTTCACGGCCGGCCTCCTCCCATCGGCTGACCGTCCGCCTGACGGTCACGCACTCGGCGCGCTGCGCGCGCGACGTCCAGCGCGACCCGCCCCTTTTTCGCCCGCTGACCGTCACGCGCTACGCGCGCGACGTCCAGCGCGACGGAAGCCACCTGCCGCGCCGCATCGGGACGTCCGACTTGTGCCGCGGCCACCGTCATCGTCGCCAGTCGCTGCGGGTCGGTGAGCAGTCCGGCCACCTGCTCGGCGACGAAACTCGGCGTCAGGTCGGCATCGGCGACCAGCATGCCGCCGCCGGCGTTTACCACCGGCAGGGCGTTGAGCCGCTGCTCGCCGTTGCCGATCGGCAGCGGCACATAGACCGCCGGCAGGCCGACAGCCGACACTTCGGCGACCGTCATCGCCCCGGACCGGCAGATCGCCAAGTCGGCGGCGGCGTAGGCCAACTCCATCCGGTCCAGATAAGGCAGCGCTACATACGGCGGGTCGGCGGGGTCCGGTGTGCGCAGGTCCAGCCTGTTCTTGGCGCCGTAGGCATGCAGCACCGCGACGCCAGCGGCGGCCAGTTCGCCGGCCGCGGCCGCGACCGCCCGGTTGATTGAGGCCGCGCCCTGCGAACCGCCGAACACCAGCAGCACAGGCGCGTCCTCGGCGAAGCCGAAGTGCGCGCGTGCCGATGCCCGCAACGCCCGTCGGTCGAGTCCGGCGATGGCCTCCCGGACCGGTACGCCGACCACCTCGGCATCTCGCAGTCCGCAATCCGGCACCGCGGAAAGCACCCGCTTTGCAGTGCGCACGCCGACCCGGTTGGCCAGCCCCGCGCTGGCATTGGCCTCGTGGATCACCACCGGCACGCCACGCCGGCGCCGAGTGCCGCGGGCGGCGAGATACGCAGGCAGAGCCACATATCCGCCGAAGCCGATCAAGACGTCGGCGTCGACGTCATCGAGCACCGCCCGGCTCTCGCGGACGGCACGCACTATTCGCGGCGGTAGCCGGGCCAGATCGCCGCTGGGTTTGCGCGGCAGCGGCACCGGCGTGATCAGCTCCAGGTGGTAGCCGCGCTCGGGCACCAACCGGGTCTCCAGCCCGCGCGGTGTACCCAATGCAGTGATCCGCGCCTGCGGATCCAGGGCGACCAGCGCGTCGGCGACGGCCATCGCGGGCTCAACGTGGCCGGCGGTACCGCCGCCCGCGAGCACCACGGACACCGAGCGAAGTAAGCGCGCGCGAAGCGCGGGCGCAGGCGAGCGAGCATCCGGCACCGGGGCGTCCCCGGCTGGCTGTGTGACCGAGTCATTCACCCGTAACGCTGACCTTCCAGTGCCCGAGCCCGCCCGCCTCGTGTCTGACGCTGGCCGACGTGCCGCTGTCCGCCTCTATGATGCCCCGACCGGCGGGACGGCCGACCCTTCGTATGGGATTTCACCGGCCGCGCCACCCGGGCAGCCGACGTCCGATCGGGCTTGCGCTGCTTTTTGGCCGGTTGCGGACGGGTGCGCAGCCGATCGCGCAGCGCCTCGGCCCGGGTGGGTGTGTACGGTTCGGGTAGCGGCAGCCGCAGCAGCCGAGTCATCCGGTCGTCGCGGCCTGCGCGCAGCGCGGCCACCGCCTCCGGTTCGTGGCGGGCCGCGCTGGCGATCATCCCGATCATCAATAGTGTTGTGGCCGTGGATGTTCCGCCCGCAGAGATAAGCGGCAACTGCAGACCGGTGACGGGAAGCAACCCGATCACGTATCCGACGTTGATAAACACCTGACCCAGCACCCACAGCGTGGTGGTGGCAGTCAGCAGCCGCAGGAACGGGTCGGCGGACCGGCGGGCGATACGCATCCCGGTGTAGGCGAAGAGTCCGAACAGCGCAAGCAGCCCGAACGCGCCGACGAAGCCGAGTTCTTCCCCGATCACCGCGAAGATGAAGTCGTTGTGGGCGTTGGGCAGATAGTTCCACTTGGCGGTGCCCTGGCCGAGACCGTGGCCGAAGATTCCGCCATTGGCCAGCGCGAATTTCGCTTGGCGGGCCTGATACCCGGAGTCTTGCGGGTCTTGCCCGGGATTAAGCCAGGACCGCACCCGGTCGGACCGATAACCCTCCGACACCGCCAGGATCGCCGCCGAAATGATGACCGCGATCAGCGAACTCAGGAACACCCGGAGCGGCAGGCCGGCATACCAGAGCAAGCCCAGCAGGATGATGCCCAGCGACACCGTCTGGCCGAGGTCGGGCTGGGCCACGATCAGCGCCAACGCGATGACTGCGGCCGGCAGCAGCGGAATCAGCATCTCCCGCAACGAGGCCCGCTCCATGCGCCGTGCGGCCAACAGATGCGCACCCCAGATGGCGAAGGCGATCTTGGCCAGCTCGGACGGCTGCATTGAGAAGCCCGCGACCACGAACCAGCCCCGAGATCCGTGGGCCTCCTTGCCGATCCCGGGCACCAGAACGAGCACCAGCATGATGACCGTCACCGCGAAACCGGTGAACGCGCCGCGGCGCATGAACCGCACCGGGACACGCAGCGCGAAGTAGCAGCCGATAAGCCCGATGACCGTCCACAACACCTGGCGGGCGAAAATGATCCACGCCGACCCGTCGTCGTCGTAGGAACGCACACCGGACGCCGACAGCACCATGATCAGGCCAAGCGTGGTCAGCAACGCGGCGACGGCGATGATGAGGTGAAACGACGTCATGGGCCGGTCCAGCCAGGCGCCGAACCGGGCGTACAGGCGGCGCGCCGCTTTCGCTGAGATCTTCCGGACCGTGGTTACGTCGGCTGCCTCTGACGAATGCGCCTCTTCCGCCCCGGTTTGGACCGCCTCATCGGATGTCTTGCCCCGGCGGCGCAACCGGGTCACCATGCTGCCCATCCGCCTACCGGGCCGGCGTCCGCGCAGCGGCCGCGAATGCATCACCACGGTCGCCGTAGCCGCTGAACTGGTCAAACGATGCACCGGCCGGCGCCAGCAACACCGTGTCGCCGGGTTTGGCCAGCTCGCGGGCCGCGGCCACGGCCACCGCCATCACGGCTGCGCCGATCGCCCCGCTGGACGATTGAACCATTCTTGTCACATGAGTAACAGCAGTCTCAGCAGTCGCGAACACACCAGCATCCTCGCGTGTCACTACATGGACGACGGGGACATCGGGCGCGTGTCGTGCTAATGCGTCCGCAACCTGGACCCGATCACGGCCGATCAGCAC
>JAFAQO010000400.1 GCA_019246375.1 Mycobacterium sp.
CACCGGAGTGGTGTTCGCCGAACCATGCTTCGTCGAATCCCAGCCGGTCCAGCGCCACCACTCGCTCCATGTCGTATTCCAATGCGACCGTGGGCGATTGGCCGGTCGGATGAAATGGCGTTATGAATACACCGAACTTCAGCGGACGGTTCATGGCAGCTCCAACCCGGACCTCAAACTGGACAAGAACTCGAGCAGCACCTCATTGACCTTGTCGGGGCGTTCCTGTTGCAGCCAGTGTCCGGCACCGTCGATCATCACTTCGCGATACGGCCCGGTCACCACCTCAGCTGCTCGGGCGCGCGACATGAACATCAGCGTGGGGTCGTCCGCGCCGCCGATGAAGAGCGCCGGCACCCCGATGGTGGCGCTCACTGGCTGCGCCATGATCTCCCAGTTGCGGTCGAGGTTGCGGTACCAGTTCAGCCCGCCGGTGAAGCCCGTGCGGGTGAATTCGGCGATGTAGTGGTCGAGTTCGTCGGCGCTGATCCAGTCCGGCAGAGCTTCCGGCTCGGGAAGCCGTTCGACGAAACCCTCCGGTCCCGGTTTGGCCATCCGTATAGCGGCCGCTTGGTCACCAGCCGGCCGCAACCCGCCCATCATGCGTCGCATGGTCTTCGCCGGATCGCTGCCGAGCTCGGCGTCGGCCACGCCGGCCTCCTGGAAATAGAGGATGTAGAAGAAGTTGTTGCCGAAGATCCGGCTAAACGCCTGCGTCGGCGGCACCTGTGAGCGGGGCAGTGGCGGAACGCTCAGCCCCGCCACCGCGGCGACGCGGTCGGGATGCAGCTGCGCGGAGCTCCACACCACCGGTGCGCCCCAATCGTGACCGACGAACACCGCTCGTGCGGCGCCGACGTCATCAAGCAGGCCGATCAGATCCGCGCTCAGCTCGGCGATGTTGTAGTCGGAGACGTTTTCGGGCCGGGTGGAGCGGCCGTATCCGCGCTGATCCGGTGCGAGGACGTGGTAGCCGGCGGCCGCCAGAACCGGAATCTGGTGGCGCCACGAATAAGACAGTTCGGGAAAACCGTGGGCCAGCACCACGACGGGTGCGCCGCGCTCACCGGCTTCAACTGTGTGCAACTGCACACCATTGGTTTCGATGGTGCGTTCGGTGGACGGGACGGTTTCGGGCACCGTCTCACCAAAGCACACGTCTGGCCTGGCCGCGACGGGTTCGGCGGTACCTTCATACCGCCGTCGGGAACAGTAGTTCGTTGGTCTAGCTGTAGCCTGGGATATTCCAGCAATCCGTATCGGGGAAGGACCTGGCCGGCCACGGCCGATGCTTGATGAACCGGAGAAACGTGATCCGCACACTCACGGCGATCGCTGTCGTGTTGGTGCTGGGCTGGTCGTTCTTCTATTTCAGTGACGACACCCGCGGTTACAAGCCCGTCGACACATCGGTGGCTATGGCTCAGATCAAGAGCGACAACATCAAGAGCGCTCAGATCGACGACCGCGAGCAACAGTTGCGGTTGACGTTGAAGAGCAGCAACAGCGATACCGACGGTTCCGACAAGATCATCACCAAGTACCCCAGCGGATACGCCGTCCCCTTATTCGACGCGCTGAATAGCAAGAACGCCAAGGTCAGCACCGTCGTCAACCAGGGCAATATCCTCGGTTCGCTGCTCATCTACGTGCTGCCGCTGCTGCTGCTGGTCGGCCTGTTCGTGATGTTCTCCCGCATGCAGGGCGGTGCCCGCATGGGGTTCGGATTCGGCAAATCCCGGGCCAAGCAGCTCTCCAAGGACATGCCCAAGACCACGTTCGCCGACGTCGCCGGCGTCGACGAGGCGGTCGAGGAACTCTACGAAATCAAAGACTTCCTGCAGAACCCGTCGCGATACCAAGCGCTGGGCGCCAAGATTCCCAAAGGCGTGCTGCTCTACGGACCGCCGGGGACGGGCAAGACGCTGCTGGCCCGCGCCGTGGCCGGCGAGGCCGGTGTGCCGTTCTTCACCATCTCCGGGTCCGACTTCGTCGAGATGTTCGTCGGTGTCGGCGCCTCGCGGGTGCGCGACCTCTTCGAGCAGGCCAAGCAGAACAGCCCGTGCATCATCTTCGTCGACGAGATCGACGCGGTGGGGCGCCAGCGCGGCGCCGGGCTGGGCGGCGGCCACGACGAACGCGAGCAGACGCTCAACCAGTTGCTGGTCGAGATGGACGGCTTCGGCGATCGCACCGGCGTGATCCTGATCGCGGCCACCAACCGGCCCGACATCCTGGACCCGGCGCTGTTGCGGCCGGGCCGCTTCGACCGGCAGATCCCGGTGTCTAACCCGGACTTGGCCGGTCGCCGGGCGGTGCTGCGGGTGCATTCGAAGGGCAAGCCCCTCGCCCCCGACGCCGACCTCGACGGACTGGCCAAGCGGACCGTCGGCATGACCGGCGCCGACCTGGCCAACGTCATCAACGAGGCGGCGCTGCTGACCGCTCGTGAGAACGGCACCGTCATCACCGGTCCCGCCCTTGAGGAGGCGGTGGACCGGGTGATAGGCGGTCCACGCCGCAAAGGCCGCATCATCAGCGAGCAGGAAAAGAAAATCACCGCCTATCACGAGGGCGGGCACACTCTGGCCGCATGGGCGATGCCCGACATCGACCCGGTCTACAAGGTGACGATCCTGGCGCGCGGCCGCACCGGCGGGCACGCGGTGGCAGTGCCGGAGGAAGACAAGGGATTACGCACTCGCTCGGAGATGATCGCGCAGCTGGTGTTCGCCATGGGTGGGCGCGCTGCCGAGGAATTGGTGTTCCGCGAGCCGACGACGGGCGCGGTGTCCGATATCGAGCAGGCCACCAAGGTCGCGCGGTCCATGGTCACCGAATTCGGAATGAGTTCCAAGCTGGGTGCGGTCAAGTACGGCACCGAACACGGCGACCCATTCCTCGGCCGGACCATGGGCACTCAACCCGATTACTCCCACGAGGTTGCGCGCGAAATCGACGAAGAGATCCGCAAACTCATCGAGGCGGCCCACACCGAGGCGTGGGAAATCCTCACCGAATACCGCGACGTGCTCGACACACTGGCCGGCGAGCTGCTCGAGAAGGAAACTTTGCACCGCGCCGAGCTGGAGGCGATCTTCGGCAACGTCGAAAAGCGACCTCGGCTCACCATGTTCGACGACTTCGGCGGTCGCATCCCGTCGGACAAGCCGCCGATCAAAACACCAGGCGAGTTAGCCATCGAGCGGGGTGAGCCGTGGCCCAAGCCGACGCCTGAGCCGGCGTTCAAGGCTGCGATCGCGCAGGCCTCTCGTGCCGCCGAGGCCGCACAAGCAGAGCATGACCGTGCCACCAACGGCGCCAATGGCTTTCGCGGCGCACCGGGCACTCCTAACCACGGCGGTGGCGTTTCGGGACGCCGGCCTGCTCAACCCGACTACGGCGCACCGGCCGGCTGGCATGCTCCCGGCTGGCCGCCGCAGCAGCCACCGGGTTACTGGTACCCGCCGCAATCGGTGCCACCGCAGTACTGGCCGCAGCCGCCACAGAGCCACCCCCGTCAGCCCTACCCGCCGTATCCGCCGTATCCGCCGCCGGGTCAACCCGCACCGGATGCCGACAAGTCTCCGGATCGGAAGGACGAGGACGCCCGCCGGCCTAATCCGCCAGGGCACGGCTGACAAAGGAGACTTCGATGGCGCAGCCGAGATTTCGCGACGCGACTCGACACAAGGCGGTATTCGATCAGGCACGCGCCGAGTCCGCGATCCGCGAGTTGCTCTGTGCTATCGGCGAGGATCCGGATCGGCATGGCCTGGAGGAAACCCCGGCCCGAGTTGCCCGGACATACCGGGAGATGTTCGCCGGGCTCTACACCGACCCCGACGCCGTGCTGGACACCACGTTCGACGAACAGCACGACGAATTGGTGATGGTCAAGGAGATTCCGCTCTACTCCACCTGCGAGCACCATCTGGTGTCGTTCCACGGGGTGGCCCATGTCGGATACATCCCCGGCCACGACGGCCGCGTGACCGGCCTGTCGAAGATCGCGCGACTAGTCGACCTCTACGCCAGGCGGCCACAGGTGCAAGAGCGGCTCACCGGCCAGATCGCCGATGCCCTGATGCGGAAACTCGATCCGCGCGGCGCCATCGTCGTGATCGAGGCGGAGCACCTTTGTATGTCGATGCGCGGGGTGCGCAAGCCCGGCGCGGTCACCACGACCTCGGCGGTGCGCGGCCAGTTCAAGACAGATGCCGCATCTCGAGCCGAAGCGCTCGAACTCATCCTGCGCAAGTGAGTACGACACGCGTGCAAGTTGTGGGCGTGGTCAACGTCACCAACGACTCGTTCTCTGATGGCGGGCGGTGTGTGAATCCTGACCGCGCCGTCGAGCACGGCCTGGCATTGGCTGCCGACGGTGCGACGATTATCGACGTCGGTGGTGAGTCGACCCGGCCCGGCGCCGTCCGCATCGATCCGCGGGTAGAGACATCCCGAATCCTGCCCGTCGTCAAAGAGCTTGCGGCACAGGGCATCACCGTCGCCATCGACACCATGCATGCGCAAGTCGCGCGGGCGGCGCTGGAGAACGGCGCCCAGATCGTCAACGATGTGTCCGGCGGACGCGCCGATCCGGCGATGACCGACCTGCTGGTCGAGGCCGGTGTGCCGTGGGTGTTGATGCACTGGCGATCGGTGTCCACTGAGCGCCCGCACGAGGTGCCGCACTACCGCGATGTGGTGGCTGAAGTGCGTGCTGAGCTGCTGGCCAGTGTCGATGACGCGGTCGCCGCCGGCGTTGATCCGGCGAACTTGGTGATCGACCCCGGGCTGGGATTCGCCAAGACGGCACAACATAATTGGGCGCTGCTGAACGCGCTGCCGGAGTTGGTCGCCACCGGTATCCCAGTACTGGTGGGGGCGTCACGTAAACGGTTTCTCGGCACGTTACTTGCCGGACCCGACGGTGCGGTGCGACCGCCCGACGGAAGGGAGACGGCGACAGCGGTGATCTCCGCGCTGGCCGCTTTGCACGGGGCGTGGGGGGTACGGGTGCACGACGTGCGTGCCTCGGCCGATGCGCTGAAAGTGGTAGCCGCGTGGACCCAAGCCGGATTGACAGGAAGCAATGGCTGACCGGATCGAGTTGCGCGGCTTGACGGTTCGCGGCCGACATGGCGTTTTCGAGCACGAGCGCGCCGACGGCCAGGACTTCGTGGTCGATATCACCGTATGGATTGACCTGACTGACGCTGCCGCCAGCGACGACCTGTCGGAGACCTACGATTACGGCTCGCTGGCTCAGCGGGCGGTGAGCATCGTCGCCGGGCCGCCCCGAAACTTGATTGAAACCGTTGCCGGCGAGATTGCCGATGACGTAATGAACGACAAGCGGGTGCACGCGGTTGAGGTGGTGGTGCACAAGCCGCAGGCACCGATCCCGCAGACGTTCACTGACGTGGCGGTGGTTGCCCGGCGGTCACGGCGTGGCGGCCGTGGTTCGGTGATTCCCGCCGGAGGTACCGCATGATTCGCGACGACGACGATGATGCCGGCGTAGCCGCCGTGGGGGTCCCCCCGCCCGCGGGGGAAGAGTAACGCGTATGACTCGCGTGGTGCTGTCCATCGGCTCGAATCTGGGGGACCGGTTGGCCCGACTCCAGTCGGTGGTCGACGGGCTGGGAGACACGGTGCAGGCGGTTTCGCCGGTGTACGAGACGGAGCCGTGGGGCGGAGTCGAGCAGGGACCGTTCCTCAACGCGGTGCTGATCGCCGACGAGCCGGCCTGCGACGGGCACGGCTGGTTGCGCCGCGCCCAGGAGTTCGAGCGGGCAGCGGATCGAGTACCCGGCCAGCGCTGGGGCCCGCGGTCTCTCGATGTGGACATGATCACCTGCTCGCGCGGCGACGTCGAAGTGTTCTCCCGCGAAAACGGGCTCACGCTGCCACACCCACTGGCCCATCTGCGGGCCTTCGTAATGATCCCGTGGCTGGCCATCGAGCCCGATGCCGAGCTCACTGTGGCCGGACAGAAGCGGCCGATCGCCGCGCTGCTGGCCGAACTCGAGCCTGTCGACCGTGCCGGTGTGCGGTTGACCAACTTGGCGCTAAGCCGGCGAGAAGTCGGCAACGAGTCGCGTCTGACGCCGGAACCCTGATGGGGCCGACACGTAAACGTGACCTGACGGCCGCGGTGCTCTGCGCTGGGGCCCTGGGTTATCTGCTGGTGGTGCTGTTATACCGGTGGTTTCCGCCGATAACGGTTTGGACCGGTGTGTCATTGCTTGCGGTCGGCGTAGCCGAAGCTGTGTGGGGCCGCCACGTGCGGGCAAAAATCAACGACGGCGAGATTGGCGACGGAGCTGGCCGGCTCCATCCACTGACAGTGGCCCGCAGCTTGATGATCGCCAAGGCGTCGGCCTGGGTCGGCGCGCTCATGATGGGTTGGTGGATTGCGGTGTTGGTGTACTTGTTGCCGCGTCGATCGACGGTGCGGGTTGCCGGCGAAGACACTGCAGGCACCGTCGTGGCGGCTATCAGCGCACTGGCTCTCGTCGTTGCCGCGCTGTGGCTGCAGCATTGCTGCAAGTCGCCGTGGGATCCGTCCGAGCACGGCGAGGGCGCGGAGAATTAAGTCAGCCCGGTGGCGGGCCGGGAAACGGTCCGAGGAGCAGGCGGGCCATCAATCCAGGTGAGAAGGGCCGGAGTGCGGCGACACGTGGAATTACTTCTCCCCGGTAGAGTCACACCATGACCGTACCGTCCCGCGGCGCCTGGGTGCGGCGCGGCGGCCGCGGGCCCGGTTGGCTGCTGTTGACGGCGTTGCTGGTCCTCGCCATTGCAGCGAGTTCCGCATTGGTCTTCACCGATCGGGTGGAACTGCTCAAGTTCGCGGTCATCCTTGCGCTGTGGGCCGCCGTCGTCGCCGCGTTCGTGTCGGTGATCTGCCGCCGGCAAAGTGACGAGGACCAGGCGCGGGTGTGTGATCTGAAGCTGGTGTACGACCTGCAACTGGACCGGGAAATATCGGCTCGCCGCGAATATGAGCTGACCGTAGAATCGCAGCTGCGTCGTGAGCTGGCCTCTGAGTTGCATGCCCAGGCTGCCGACGAGGTTGCTGCGCTGCGCGCGGAGCTGGCGGCGCTGCGGATGAGCCTTGAGCTTCTATTCGAAACCGAGCCTGGTCAGCGCCCTGCGCTGGAGACCGAACGCGCCACCACGCACGGCGACAGTCAATGGGCCAACGACAGCGACAAAACGCCCGGCGAGTGGGTGTCCCGCAATCGGGTGACATCGGTGCGCGCGGAAACCACTCCCAATCGCGCAGCGGAGAACTCGATCATCGACGTAGCGGAGGAACCGGTGCCCCGGCAACCGGCGGCCGATGCCGCAGAGGCGTACCGCGGCGCCGAGACCTATCCGCTTGTCGACGCATTCCAGGCGCCCGAGGCCGAATCCGAACCGGATACACCAAGGCCGATGTCGGTTGCGCGGTCGGCGACCGCTGAGCCCGAGCCTGCGGCTGCGGCACGGCACCGCAGCGCGAAGCAGGAGTCGGGCGACCAAGGCCCGCAAACTTATGGCCAGTCGGTAGCCGACCTGCTGGCGCGGTTGCGAGCCCAGGTAGGCGGAGCTGCTCGGCGTCGGCGTCGCGCGGCTGAATAAGGCCACTACGCGGCCCGCATCGTCGCACGGCTGGAGCTGATGACCGCGCTCCTCCTCGCGCCACTACGCGGCCCGCATCGTCGCACGGTAGAGTCTTGGTGACCGTCCGGTACCCGCATTGC
>JAFAQO010000313.1 GCA_019246375.1 Mycobacterium sp.
GGCCGCCGGTGGCCAAGGAGGTCGCCAGGTCGTCGTCGATCAGCCGGACCGGGACAGTGCCGCCGGGCGCCCCCGGGGATAGCCGAGGCCGGTCGGCCAGTGGCCACAGCATGGTGAGCTGGACGGGCTTGGAGGTGTCGGGCGCGACCACTGAGCTCATCGCGTCGGCGGACCTGTCAGCGGAATCGGGCGGTACGCCGACCACTGGCAGCAGAAAGCGGGCATTATCGAGCCGGGCGGGTTCACCGTAGTCAGGTGTTCCGTTGACATTGACCAGCATCGGGTAGACGCCGGGCTCGTCGATGTCCAGCGACGGCCCGGTGGACGAGCGGACCGCGACCGACAGCGTGAAGCCGGCGGCCTGCCGACGTCGCAGTTCGGTTGCCACGGTGAGGAAGCCGGCGGCCGGCCGGAACTGGTCTGTTGCGCCGTCGAGGTTGGTGCGCAAACCCGCCGACGAGGTGACGGCCGCGGCGTGTTCGAGGCGGACCATGACGTCACGGACTGGACGGTCACCGACGTTGGTCACCATACCGTTGACCGTGACGACGGGCTCGCTGTTCGTGGTGACGGCGTCGGGGGTTACCTGGTCGACTCGAATCTGCAGGAACGGCGTCGAGCCTGGTTCCCCTGCGCCCGCGTGGGGGACCGCGCTGGAGAAGGTGAGCACGGCCCCCAAACCGGCCAGCACGCCGGCCACTACAGTGCGGCGCCAGATGGCGGTCCGCTGGACCCGCGGCGTCGTCACGGCGCTGGACCGCGACCGTTCTTCCGGCCCGGTGCCGATTCGTCGGGACGACGGTTGCGGGCCCGCGAATGTGTCTGTGGCCGGCGCCTGGGGGAGGTGGGCGGCAACGGTGGCAGTGCGGCCGGGCCGTCGGCCTGCAACTTGTCGATCAGTTCGTCGGCCACTTCGGCCAAGCGCCGCTCGTCGGCGTAGGCCAGCCGCGACGGCAGCTCCTGAATCGGCACCCAAGCCACTTCCGCGACCTCGACGTCGTCGTCCGAAAGCTGTCCGCCGGAGAACCGCATCAGATAATGGTGCACGGTCTTGTGCACCCGCCGCCCGTCGGTGACAAACCAATAGTCGATGCTGCCCAGCGCGGCCAGGACGCTGCCCTGAATTCCGGTTTCTTCGGCTACCTCGCGGATCGCGGTTTGCTCGGCGGTCTCGCCCAGTTCGATGTGGCCCTTGGGCAGTGACCAGAGCAACCTGCCACGGCGATCGACGCGACCGATCAGCGCGGCGACCTGTTCTTCCCGCGGGCCGTCGATGCCGTCGATGACCAGCCCACCGGCCGAGGTTTCGTGCACAGTGCGAAGCCGGTCGGATCCGCGGCGTGTTGAGCCGGAGCGACGCGCCTTCGCTGTGGCTGCACCTTCAGAGGCCTGTTCATTGCTGTGCTTTTCAGCGGGACCGGCCGCTCGACCACCGCGGCGCCTTCCCCGGCGCCGACGTGGTTTGGCTTGTTCGCCGTCCGACACCCAAGCGATAGTAGCTGGCACGTCTGGGCGCCCCCGGCACCCTCGCCGGTAGCCTGGTGCCGAACGGAGTATTAGCTGGATGTCCCGCTTGTCAGCCGGCTTCTACAGTCGGCATCGTCGCCGGACTAGGCTCATCGAACGTGCCCGAAACCGCCCACGACGCCGAGCTGCTGACCGCGGCGGCAGTCGCGCTGAACAGGCACGCCGACCTGTTGGGCGACCTAGGCACGTCATTCGCTGCGGCCGGCCACGAGTTGTATCTGGTCGGCGGGTCGGTGCGCGACGCACTGCTGGGCCGGTTGAGCCCGGACTTGGACTTTGCCACGGACGCTCGCCCTGATGAGGTGCAAAAGATCGTGGGGCCTTGGGCCGACGCGGTGTGGGAGACCGGCATCGAGTTCGGCACCGTCGGCGTTGGCAAGGGCGAGCGCCGCCTCGAGATCACGACATTCCGCGCCGACCGCTACGACCAGGTATCGCGTAATCCGAAGGTTCGTTTCGGCGACCGCATCGAGGACGACTTGGTGCGCCGTGATTTCAGTGTGAACGCGATGGCGGTGCGAATCACACCGAGCGGGCCAGGCGAATTCATCGATCCCATCGGTGGGTTGGCGACGCTGAGCGCCGGTGTGTTGGACACGCCGTCAGCGCCGACGGTGTCCTTCGGCGACGACCCCCTGCGCATGCTGCGCGCGGCCCGGTTCGTCTCGCAACTGGGCTTCACTGTCGTTCCGCGGGTGCGGGCTGCCATCGAGGAGATGGCACCGCAGTTGGCGCGCATCACCGCGGAACGGGTAGCCGCCGAACTGGACAAGCTGCTGCTCGGTGACAATCCGGTCGCCGGTATCGATCTGCTGGTGCAGAGCGGGATGGGTGAGGTGGTTTTGCCGGAGGTCGGCGGCATGCGGATGGCCATCGATGAACATCACCAGCACAAGGACGTATACCAGCATTCGCTGACCGTGCTGCGCCAGGCGATCGAGCTCGAAGATCCTCCGCCCGATGGTGGACCCGACCTGGTGTTGCGGTGGGCGGCGTTACTGCATGACATCGGTAAGCCCGCCACCCGACGGCACGAGCCCAACGGCGGTGTGAGCTTCCACCACCACGAAGTGGTAGGCGCCAAGATGGCGCGGAAGCGACTGCGTGCGCTGAAGTACTCCAAACAGAGGGTCGACGACGTCTCGCAACTGGTGTATTTGCATTTGCGGTTTCACGGCTATGGCGACCGAAAATGGACCGATTCAGCGGTGCGTCGCTATGTCACCGACGCAGGACCGCTGCTGCCACAACTGCACAAGCTGGTGCGCGCCGACTGCACCACCCGCAACGCGCGCCGGGCCGCTCGACTGCGGACCAGCTATGACGATCTCGAGCGCCGGATAGAAGAGCTGGCCGCTCAGGAGGATTTGGAACGGGTCCGTCCAGACCTCGACGGCAACGAGATCATGCAGATCCTTGGCCTTCCGCCAGGCCCGCAAGTAGGCGAGGCGTGGCGCTATCTCAAGGAGTTGCGATTGGACCGCGGGCCGTTGAGCCGCGACGAGGCGACGGCCGAACTGCTGGCCTGGTGGCGGGCGCGCGGGAACCAGTAGTGCTTGAGCAGCGTCGGAAACCGCATGGAGTACTGCCTGGGCAGCGGTGACGGTGAGGCGACGATGTGGACCGGCCAACCTGACCTCGACCTCGACGGTGATGGCCGGCTCGATGCGATCGGACTGGATTTCGACGGCGACGGAATGCGTGACGATGCGCTGGCCGACCTCGACGGCGACGGGCTGGCCGACCACGCCGTCCTCGACCTCGACAACGACGGCACTGCGGAGACTTACTTCACCGACGACGGATCGGGGACGTGGACAGTATCGGTGGACAGGGGTGGACAATTACGCTGGTTCGGGCTCGACGGCGTCGAGCACACCGGCGGGTCGCTGGTCGATTTCGACGGCGACGGTCAAGTCGACGACCGGCTGCTCGATACCGACGGCAACGGGCTGGCCGATCGCGCGATATGCGTCGGCGAGGATGGCGCCACCGGGTACATCGATACTGACGGCGACGGACGGTGGAACGTCAAGCTGACAGATAGTGACGGCGACGGCAACGCGGACGCGGCGTCGTCGTTATAAGCCGCCGAACGTGCGCCTCTCTCGCGCGCTGTGCGCGCTCATCGCCCAGGGCTTGAGTTGGTGGGCCCTGTCTCTCTTCGCGCGCTGTGCGCGCTTATCGCCCAGGGCCCGGTGGGCCGGCGAAGGCTTGGGCGATTCCCAGCCAACGCTGCGCGTCGTCGCCATGTGCCGTGATGTCGAGCATGCCCAGCGGGCGCCGCTGGGTGACCAGGAAGCAGAAGTCCTCCGCTGAACCGATAATCCGCTGCGCCGCGTCGGGCGGGCCCCACGACCAAGTGGCGCCATCAGGTGCGCGCAGCCCGACCCAAAACGGCTCAGTCGGCGGGCTCAGGCCGTTGACGACGAACGAGTAGTCGCGGGTGCGTACGCCAAGGTGCGCGATCGAGAGCAACCGCGCGGTGGGAGCGCGTTTGACGCCGAGGGTATCGGCGACGTCGAGTCCGTGCGCCCACGTCTCCATCAACCGCGCGGTGGCCATCGATGCCGCGCTCATCGGCGGCCCGAACCAGGGCAACTTGCCTCCGTCGGGAACGGTGAGCAGCGCCTCGTGCAGCCGCTTGCGAGTCAGCCGCCACTCGATCAGCAGCTCAGCCGGCGGTGTGGCCGCCAGTTCGTCTGCACCCGCATCGACGAAACCGGCCGGATTTTCGGCCGCGGCCGCCAGCAGTTTGGCGAACCCGGCCTCGTCAGTCACCGTGGTCAGCGCAACTCGGTCGGTCCACCACAAATGTGCAATCTGATGGGCGATGGTCCAGCCCGGCGCGGGCGTCGGCTCAGCCCATCGAGCGTCCGGAAGCGGGGCCACCAGCTCATCAAGCTCGTCGCTTTCGGCGCGCAGATCGGCCACCATCGGACCAGCGTTGGTCATGGGCGCCGCTCCTCCGCATTGCTTCGCTCTGCATCGTCGCCGGCGCGGGCCATGTAGGTACTTTAACGATCGCTCGCAAGCTGGCCATGCCGGCCGGACAGGGCGTGAACGACAAGCCCGGCAAGGTAGATCGCTGTCCCGGCCAGCGCTAACCCGGGCGAGCGCCCACCCTCGGGAATGACCGCCGCAGCCACGCTGATCGCTGCGACAAACGACACCCAAAACAGCGCATCCTGCACCGCGAAGACGTGGCCGCGCCGAGCGTCATCGACGTCGATCTGCATCGCGGTGTCGGCGCACAGCTTGACCACCTGGCCGGCGATGCCGAGTAAAAACCCGCACACCACCATGACCGCCAGGTGCAGCCCGGCGCCGGCGATCTGGATGGCCGCCGCCGTCGCCAGCGCACCATTGGCAGTGGCGTAGCGGCCCCAGCGGCGCACCGCGGGCGGTGTCAACACATTGGCCAGAAATGAGCCCGCCCCGGCCACGGCGACGAACAATGCTGCAGTGCCCAATCCGCCGATTGACGCACCGCCTGCGTGCCGAACCAGCACCAGCATCAGCAGCGTGTTGATGCCGAACACCATCCGGTGGGCGGCTAATCCGGTGAGTGTGGCGGCCACCGTCGGCCGGTCCAGCACCGTTCGGGCACCGTGTAGCCACCCAGTGATCACCGTGTAGGCGACCGATCCATGAATCGAGCGCCGGGTCTCGTCGGGACCGAGCGCCTGTGGCCCGAACCGCAGCGACAACAGCAATGCGACCGCCACCGGGATTGTGACGAGGAAAATGATCGACGCTGCGCCGGCATCGCCGGCCCCGATGAGCCAGCGCGGCAAGAGCATGAAGTTGGCCCCGAGGAAGGCAGCGACCGCGCCGGTCGCGGTGGCTATCGAGTTCAGCGTGACGACCTGCTCTCGGGGCACCACATGCGGCAGTGCCGCCGACAACCCGGACGAGACAAAGCGTCCGAAGCCGTTGACGATCAGCGCACCACACAGCACGGTCACATCGTTGGCGTCGACCGCCAGCAACGCGCCCACCATGGCCACCGACACCACCCGGCCCAAGTTGGCGCCGACCAGCACCAGCCGCCGATCCCAATGATCCATCAGCGCACCGGCGAATGGTCCGACCAATGAATAGGGCAAAAACAGCACAGCGAAGGCGCCTGCGATCGCCATCGGGCCGGTTGCTCGGTCGGGGTTGAAAAGGAGCGCGCCCGCGAGCGCCGATTGGAAAAGACCATCGCCGAATTGACTGGCCACCCGCAACTCCAGCAACCGCCAAAAATCAGGCAAACGGCGCACCGCCCGCCAGGCGACCGGCGCGCGGGTGCGAATCACACAACCAAACTTCCACGATTGGCGGCAGGCACCAAAGACCGACCCCACGCCGCCACGAACACAGGACAAATCTCGGCGTCGGCCGCGCTTGTCCGCCGCCGGAAGGGTGCCCGGTGCCATGATGGTGTGGTGGCGCAGCACGAAGACCCCGAGGACTATGTCGCACCTGCCGGGCATCGCGTGCGCTCGGGTACCTTGCTGCTGGCCAACACCGATCTGCTCGAGCCGACATTTCGTCGCAGCGTGATTTACGTCGTCGAACACAACGACGGCGGCACGTTAGGGGTGGTGCTCAACCGGCCCAGCGAGACCGCCGTCTACAACGTGTTGCCTCAGTGGGCCAAACTGGCGGCCAAACCGAAGACAATGTTCATTGGGGGACCGGTGAAGCGCGACGCGGCGCTGTGCCTGGGCGCGCTGCGTGTCGGCGCCGATCCCCAAGGAGTGCCGGGTTTGCGCCATGTGTCCGGGCGAATCGCAATGGTCGACCTGGACGCCAATCCCGATGGGATCGCTCCGCTGGTCGAGGGAGTGCGAATCTATGCAGGGTACTCGGGCTGGACCATCGGCCAGCTCGAAGGCGAAATCGAGCGCGACGACTGGATTGTGTTGTCGGCATTGCCATCCGACGTCCTGATTCAACCGAGGGTTGACCTGTGGGGACGGGTGTTGCGGCGGCAGCCACTGCCGTTGTCGCTGCTGGCTACCCATCCGATCGACATCAGCCGGAACTAGCCGGGGCCCGGCTGCTGCTTGGGCCACTGCGTGGCTTGCAAAACGTTCAGCCGCAGGATCGGGTGCACATCACGCAATTGCCGGCACAGTCGGCCCGCGCTGCCTCAAGGCGTACCGCATACCGGGCGCTCTGCCATGAGCCGGCCGCCACAGTGCCGACGGCACCGGCGATGCATGTGACCACGACTACGACCGCGGTGCGGGGAGCGGCCAGCGCCACGGCGCCGCCGCTGGCCAGCATTAGCGCGGCCGCCAACTGTGTTGGCGCCTGCGCGCGTCGGAGGGGTCCCCCGGCGAAGCGAGGGCACAGCTGGCCAGGGTCTCCGGTAGGCGGTCGGGAGATCGACCACAGTCCGAAGGTGGCGGAGGCGACCGACGCGCACACGCACAACACACCCACGATCAACACGGCCTCACAATACGAGGCGCCCAACCGCGGGCCGCGCCCGCATCGTGGCGGACTACTGCGGCGCGACGGTCACAGCCGGCGAAGGCACCGGATCAGGCTGCGGTGACGGCGGCGGGCCGGATTCCGCTGGACCCGGTGAGGAGCCCGGCACGGCTACCCGAAACCCGCGGACGATCGCGTCGGTGGCCGGCGCCTCGGCGACGGCCTGGTTGACAGCGGTGGTCACCGCGAGCGACACCAGGTACTTATCTGGGCCGGAACTTGCGATGACATGACGGCGTGACGTGTTGAGCGTCATATCGTTCTGGCGGTAGGTGCCTTCGATGATCGACGACGGGAACCCGCCGAAATCGGCGAGTGAGCCTCGGGTGGTTCGCCACCCGGGCAGTTGCCGACTGTCGACGAAGCCGTGGGTGATGGCTTCGTTCGAGTCGAAGTCACCGATCAGCTTGTAAACCACCACTTGAGCATTCGACGTGTACACACTTTTGCTGTATCGGTTGGCGATCACAATGAACGGATCGATGACGTTGGGGTCGGGCACCTGGGTCCAGCCGGCAGGCATCGGCAGGGCGATATCGAGCGCATTGAAGCCCTGAGGTTTCTGGGCTTCGAGTTGGACACCCTTGCCCTGAAAGTAGTCGCGAAGTGTGCCCGTAGTAGCTGGAATCAACTGCGGCTGGACAGGCGGCACCGGGCCGGCCGCCGGCGTCGGCACACCGGATGGCAGCGGGACCGGGGCGGCCGCGGGCGTCGGCACGCCGGGTAGCAGCGGCACCGGGGCAGGAGCCGGCGTCGCCGCAGGTGCGGTCCCTGATGTGCTGTCGGCGACCGCCCCAGGTGAGACAGTCTGGGTGACCGTCGGCGGTGCTGGGGTCGGCTGTGGCGGAAACAGCGGATCTGCCGATGCGGTGGTACCAGAAAAGCCCACAGCAGCAATCACGCCGACGATCACACCCAGCACCCGCCAGTTGCGGGTCGTCTGCATCATCTGCGTCGGTCCTTTCGAATGGCTCAGGGTGACAGCGGTCATCAGGGGCTGACTGTAACGACCGATCAGTAGCAATAACCAGGGCTGGAATCGACCTGGGATCGACCCCTGATCGCTCCGCAACGCAACCGAGATCGAGCCGTCGCCAACGCGCCGCCCGGCGGCGTCCTTATAACCTGTTGGCGTGACCGAATCGCCGCCCGCCGTGCCTGGCCGCAATGCCGCGGCCGGCGACGCGGGCTCCGACGCGCCGCACTATCGGTACACCGCGGATTTGGCCGGTCGCATCGAGCGGGCCTGGCAGGACTTTTGGGCGCAGAGCGGTACGTTCAACGTGCCCAATCCCGTCGGCTCGCTGGCGCCGAAGGATGGTTCGGCGGTGCCCGACGACAAGCTGTTCGTCCAGGACATGTTCCCCTATCCGTCCGGCGATGGCCTCCATGTCGGGCACCCGTTGGGCTACATCGCCACCGACGTCTACGCCCGCTACTTCCGGATGACCGGCCATAACGTGCTGCACGCGTTGGGGTTCGATGCTTTCGGACTGCCCGCTGAACAGTATGCGGTGCAAACCGGCACCCATCCGCGCATCCGTACCGAAGACAACATCGTCACCTTCCGCCGCCAGTTGGGCCGGCTGGGTTTCGGCCACGACACCCGACGGAGCTTTTCGACTACCGATGTCGAGTTCTACAAGTGGACCCAGTGGATCTTTCTGCAGATCTACAACGCCTGGTTTGACACCGCCGCCGACAAGGCCCGTCCGATAGCCGAGCTCATCGCTGAATTCGATTCCGGTGCACGCCGTCTCGGCGATGGGCGGGACTGGGCCACCCTGTCGGCCGGTGAGCGGGCCGACGTGGTCGACGGCTACCGGTTGGTGTACCGAGCCGATTCGCTGGTGAATTGGTGTCCCGGGCTGGGCACCGTACTGGCCAACGAAGAGGTCACCGCCGACGGTCGCAGCGACCGCGGCAACTTCCCGGTGTTCCGAAAGCGGTTGCGGCAGTGGATGATGCGGATCACGGCGTATGCCGACCGGTTACTCGACGACCTGGAACTGCTGGATTGGCCGGACAAGGTCAAGACCATGCAGCGCAACTGGATCGGCCGCTCCACCGGTGCTGCAGCGCTGTTCGCGGCCAACACGGTCAACGGCGAACCCGTCGACATCGAGGTGTTCACCACTCGGCCCGACACGTTGTTCGGTGCTACCTATCTGGTGCTGGCTCCCGAACACGATCTGGTCGATCGTCTGATCGCGCCTACCTGGCCCGACGGTGTGGATCCGCATTGGACGTTCGGCGGCGCCACACCAGCTGAGGCGGTGGCCGCATACCGGCGCGCCATTGCCGCCAAGTCCGACCTGGAGCGCCAGGAGAACAAAGCCAAGACCGGCGTCTTCTTGGGGGTCTACGCGGCCAACCCGGCCAACGACGCACAGGTGCCGATCTTCATCGCCGACTATGTGCTGGCCGGATACGGCACCGGAGCGATCATGGCCGTCCCCGGCCACGACCAGCGCGAC
>JAFAQO010000405.1 GCA_019246375.1 Mycobacterium sp.
CAGCCAGAGCTGGAGATACTCCGGCGACGACTATGGCCAAATGCGGACCCCCGGGGTCGGTCGCGCCGTCAGCACCTACGCAAACCGGCTCTTCGTAATCGAGAGTGCACCGGTAGTTGGCGACTGCCCGGTGTTGGGTTTCGTGTCGCTGCGGCGAGGTGGGGCCTCGGTGGGTGATGACCCCTGCCTAAGGCCCAGGTACGAGATCGGCGATGCCGTGAAGGGAACTGGGTTGGCCACGGCCACCGGATAAGTTGATGTTGGTGACGTATTCGCGCACTGGCCGGTCGGCAGCCGTTGATGGCGGCTGGCTCAGGCTGGCGTTGGTCTGGTACCAGCGGGGTTGGATCTTCTTGGTCGGCTTGCGGTTCCCGTTGTGCGCGTTCATTGGTGGGCCGCCTTCATGTACAGGCCGGCGATGAGTTCGAGCCATTGTTGGGCGTCTTGTTCCGCTGACAGCCGAATGCGGCGCGGCAACGCGGTGGGCTGTGGTCGGTCGACGGCGTCGGCGATGGTTTTGGTGACGTACATCAGCCAGTAGGGACAATCGACCGGTTTGAACGCGCCGCAGATCTCTGCCCGGTCAGCACCGAAGACGCTGATCCGCTGGCCGCCGTCGTCTTCGATGGTGGTGATGACGACCGGCGCCGCTGTGGTTGTGCACATTATGTTCATGTCGAAACCGCCTCTATGCCCGGCAGCTGATGGACGTCTCAGGGGATCGCTCGTATTTGAGATAGCCCCGAGCGATGAATGGTTTCGGGCGGTTCAGCTCATCGAGTTCGTACGCCGTCGACCGGTGGCCGAAGACGATGATCCCAACACTGCAGTCTGGGCTCGGGCCGGACATCAACAGCTTGGCAGTCCGCTCCCGCTCGCGAAGCCATGAGAGGTGCTCGTCGCGGTTGCTGTTGATCGTCTTCTTTTGATGGCCAACCCCTCGGCGCAGGCTGAGGTACCACATTTCGGCCTTCAACTTTCGTTGGGACACCGGGCTGCGGTACGGGAAGCCACCAGGCGGGCCCTCCGCGGCGGCCATGCAAGCGCCGGGCCAGGTCGATGTGAGCTCATGGCCGGGCAACCTGACGGGGTAATCCGCTGAGCTTAAGCGGCTGAGGCGCGAGAACGCTGAATTGCGCTCCGCATCCGGCGTCATCGGCGCATGGGGAGCACCGCTCGCTGGTGTGATCGCATCATCGACACTCGCCGCGCCGTCCGATCGGTCGGGAAGTATAGGCGCGCCCGCCGTCTGATGTGTCGACGGTGGTTTAACCAGTAGCGCGCTTAGGATCAACGCTCCGGCGACCGCCAGCGGGATAGTCCAGGCGCGACGCATCGCTATCGCTGTGTGGCACTGACCGACTAAATGGGTTCCCGCCGAGTCGGCGATACCGGCCTGGGTCAAACTGCTCTGGAACCCACTGCCGCAATTGATTTGGAATCCCCACTGGTCGAAGACGGGGAGGAAGACGGGGAACCGAAGCGCCAACAGGCCGACCGTCAGCAGCAACACGCCGGCTATGAGAGTGAAGAAGCGTCGATTTGAGATAGTCATCAGCGCAATCGTGATCGACATCGCCGACTTCTGGCTCCGCTGCTGGGAACTCTGAGGCATTTCTCGCGCCATTTCTCGTTCCATACGGGCGGATTCAAGAAAATCCAGGTGCTGCGGACCATCGTGCGGATGTATTTGTGACGCAACATGTTCCAGCGGTGAAGCGCCGGGCATTTTCGGGGTGCCGGCGGCGGTGCCCACACGGGTGGCGCGGATCCTTCGGCCTGTCGGGATAACCCTTGGCGGGTTTCCGATCTCATTTTGTACGTGAGTCGCCATGGCCAGATGCCTTCCGCTTCACGCGGCAACTTAAAAACTGTCCAACGTTGTGGCTCCTACATGCCATCCATCGCTCGGCGTGACCGTCGTCACATTCATGGCATAGCTGGGCACCCGCCCTCCTGAGCCAGGGCCGAGATCAGTCATCCACCAACAGGTCCGCGTCACCGGGGGTGGCTTCCTGCTTGGCCGTGCGGACGCCGACCGACAGCAGCACCCAATACACCTGAGTCACACTGTCGTTCACCATCAGCGGCTCGGCAACGCGGCCGGGGACTAGCGCGCCGCTGATACAGCTGAGGATCTTCCGGCAGAACCGACACAGCGTGGCACAGCACAAAGCAGAGAGGCCCGTACAGAGTTCCCTTTTTGATGAACGCTGCCGCAGAAATCCTTAAAGCGCGTGTCCACTAGTTCTGGCGGGGAAGTAGTTCCGCAACGAAGCGATCCGCGAAGGCCTCGATGGGTTGCCGAGCCGCAGGTCGTATGACGAATTTCGTCAGTCCCGCGGCGATGTATGCGTCAAGCTGGCGGTGCAGCCGTGCCCAACTGGTCGCGATTAGGTCGGCCGGGTCGATGTCGGGCCGGCGTTGTTTGACCGCGGCGGCCAATTCGCTCGCCAATTCACCGTCGGCAACGGCCAGGCTGATCCCGAAATGATCGGGCTCAATCTCGCGGCCGGCTTGTGCCGCCGCGGCCTGGATCATTTCCCGGCCACGACGTGCCTCCTCGGGTAGGAGAAAGCTGCCCAGCCACCCGTCTGCAAAGCGCCCGATCCGGCGAAAGGCGGCCTGAACCGAACCGCCGAGCCAGATGTCGAGCGGTTCGGGCGGACGCGACCCGACTCCGGTGCAGGTGAGCTGAAAGTAATGACCCGAGAAGGTGACCCGGTCGTTCTCGAGAACCGACCTGAGCAGGCGTAGCGATTCGTCAAAGACATCGGCGCGCTGGCCGTCCGGCACCTGAAAAACCTGGCGTTCGGCCGGGATCGCAGACCGAAGGCCGAATACCGGCAGTACCCGTTTGGGCGCTAGGCCGGCAAGCGACGCCAACTGCTTGGCCACCAGCACCGGGTGGCGGCCCGGCAGCACCGCGACCGATGTGCCCACCTTCAGCTGTGTTGTCCGCGCCAGCGCATACGCCATGCCGACGAACGGATCCACCGTGTTGGCCGACACGAGCTCTGAGAACCACAACGAATCGACGCCGGACGCTTCCAATTGGTCGACAACAGTAGAAAGCATGTCAGGCGCGGTATCGGCACCTAGCCCCAGCCCGAAGCGGATCTTCACCCGGACACCTCCTGGCCAACGATCACCGATGAAGCCAACCGTGCAACCCGCCAAGCTGGACAAAACTTCCCGACCGCCACGCAACCGCTCCCCCACCCATCCGCTGCTCGTGCTTCAAACCTCAGACCCCGATCCGATCGGATCCTCGGTGGCGTCGGAGGCGTAAAGGGTCACGACATCGTCGGCGGTTCCGTTGGCGACGATCCAAGATAGCTAGCGACGGTCCGTGTGATGGCCTCCTGGGACGGCATGACCTCGCACACTCCCTGCTCGCCGTGACGGCGGCGCCGGTGCGGTCGTCATGGCGATACTGGCAGCGTGCCTTTCATCGAACGCGTCGCGACCCGCGAGATTTATCGGAACTCCTGGATGGTGCTCCGAGAGGACGACATCCGCCGCCCCGACGGCAGCCCCGGCATCTACAGCGTCGTCGACAAACCGGCCTACGCGCTGGTGATGCCCTACGACGGGCACGGTTTCCGGTTGGTCGAGCAGTTCCGCTATCCCCTCGGCGCGCGACGCTGGGAGTTTCCTCAGGGCACCGCTCCTGGTCTAACGGACCCTGAACCGTCGGAGCTGGCCGAGCGTGAGCTGCGCGAGGAG
>JAFAQO010000138.1 GCA_019246375.1 Mycobacterium sp.
CAGCGCCGCGTCCCAAAGAACACGGCTGTGGATCCTGACTCACGTGCTGCCCGGGACACCGCCCCGGCTTATCGCCGCTGCCGCCGAAAATGTTCGTACCCAAGCCAACATCATGCTCAACTTGGTCTATGGCGAAGAACCCGCCCAAGAAGATTGCGGGTGGTTCTCGCGTTTACATAACCGATTCACCACCTAAGACCGGCGTCGTCGTCGAAGACTTCGGTGACCTCGCCGGCCAACAGATAGTTATCGACCGCGAGCGGGCCGCCCTGCCGCGCGGGGTGGGCCATCCTGCTCGCCGACGGCGACCCGGTGTTCCTAGATGACCACTCCATCACCGCCGTCGACTAAGCAAGCGCCGCGGTGCTCTTCGCAGACGAGGTGGTTGCTAATGGCACAACGTGGAAAGGCGCTACCACGCGTGACATGTGGACCACCAGGCGGCCGCTCGCCTTGTCTGTCACACGTGTCTCCGTTGTCTCCACCAGCGTGAAGCATCCTTTCTCGCGTTACAGATAAGCGGTCGAGGTCCTCGGCGCAGATCGCCCGCCCATCCACAAGTGAGTAGCGCCGACGCCCCGAGCATCTAATCGCCGACGTCGGCAACGGTGATCTATCGGGGCGCTTGCTAAATCCGACATGCCGGACAGGCGGCTGTCGATTCGCGCCTGGGGCGAGGCCTGGCCTAGGTCCCTGCCGCCGGAGTTAACTTGCCGAGAGCTGGAATACCCGTCGCATCGCGTCCACAGCATCCTTATCGCCGTCGAATTTCAACCGCCGCAGCGCCGACTTGGGTTGTGCCGCGGTGGTTGCCAGCCGGGCGGTAATCAGATCGGCCGCGGTCGCATTCACTGTGACGGTGAGGGAGCCTTGGGCGGCCTTCAGTTCGCCTCGATTCACCGCGAATTCGAAAGCTCGGCCATCGATCTTGACGCGGTACGACGCGCTAAGATCAGCGGCCAAGGCGGGTTCGAAGCCGAGCAGCATTCCGGCGAGGAATCCGTTCAATGGCGTGCAGGCGCTGTTCGTCAGTTCTACCTGATCCAGCCCGAATGTAGCGATGGCCTTGAGGACGGGTGGGACCTTCCGCCAGCCCAACTCGCTAAGCGCGTATACCGTTCGGGCAATTGGTGGGGGCAGTTCGCTGCGATCAACGAGGCCTGTCTGTTCCAGTCCGCGAAGCCGGTCTGCCAGCAGGTTGGTGGCGATCCCCGGCAGCTCGCTGCGCAGATCGCTGTAGCGGCGCGGACCACCGACCAACTCGC
Source organism: Mycobacterium sp. (assembly GCA_019246375.1). Lineage (GTDB taxonomy): Bacteria > Actinomycetota > Actinomycetes > Mycobacteriales > Mycobacteriaceae > Mycobacterium. The sequence continues at coordinate 1,266 of JAFAQO010000138.1, forward strand.
GCAAGATCAGCAGTGTCCATCGCTCGCCAAGGACGTCTAGGCCCTTCGCGACGGGGCAGTTCTGGTTGTAGGTCCTCTGGGCAGGCACACCAGGAACAATACCACTGAGCTCATTTGTTAAAGCGTATGGACGTGGATAAAGACTGATTAGTTTACTATCTAGTCCAGATCAGGGTACCTGCCGCTCAAAGCGAGCGCATCGAACCGACGCTAGGTGTGCTGAAAGGACAGAAATGCCACACGCTGAGTTTCCAGACACGACTTACACGACAACATGGAGCGACGGCCGAGGCCAGGTCCGGTTTTTCACCCGGCCCGATGGTTCGCGGCTGCGCTACTACACCGCAGGCACTGGCCCTCCCCTGGTTCTGATGCACACCGTTCGCACCCAGCTGGACTACTTCCAGCGAGTGATCCCGCTGCTGTGGGACCACTACACCGTCTATGCGCTGGATCTTCCGGGGATGGGATGGTCCGACATAGTCGACGGCGCAAGGTACGAGGAGCCGGAGTTGCGAGCCGCGGTGGTCGAATTCGTCAGTGGACTGGACATTCACGGTGTCACGCTGGTGGGTGAATCGCTCGGGGCCGCCCTCGCATTGTCGGCATCGATCGATCTAAAAGACAGGGTGAGCCGGGTGGTGGCGTTCAACAGTTACGACTATCCCAGTGGGCTGGAGCGCGGCAACTGGCTCGCCCGATTCATCATCACCAGCGTGCGGTTGCCCGGGTTAGGGCCGGTGTTCGCCGGCCTCGAGCCCCGGCCGATCATGCGTGCAGTGCTGCACGGTGGGTTGGTGGATAAGACGAAGTTGCCGGAGGACTTTTTGGATGAACTGTTGAGAAGTGGCCGCCGCAAGGGTTACTCGAGGGTGGCCCGAGCGATCTACCGGAGCCTCAACGGATTCAACCGCGCGCGGCGCCGTTATCCCGAAGTGTCAGCGCCGGTCACCCTCGTCTACAGCGAACGTGACTGGTCCCGGCCCGCCGAGCGAGATCAGGTTGCAAGCTCGTTGGCGGATGTTCAACGGGTCACCCTGCCCCGCACCGGCCACTT
>JAFAQO010000350.1 GCA_019246375.1 Mycobacterium sp.
TTGTCGACGCGGTCGCCGCAACGCTCGACGCATTCAGCCTCGACGCCAGTGCGGTATGTCTAGAGATTACCGAGCGCGATGTGGTCCAAGATATCGACGCAACGCGCAACACTCTCGCCGGATTGAAGGACCTCGGCGTACGAATTGCCATCGACGATTTCGGTACTGGGTACAGTGTGTTGACATATCTGAAGTCTCTTCCCGTCGACACACTCAAGATCGACAAGGGATTTGTCCGCGATCTCGGCACGAATTCGCCTGATCTGGAAATCGTGCGGTCGATCATGGCCTTAGCGGACGCCTTTGGACTCGACGTCGTCGCTGAAGGCGTTGAGACTGCAGCCGCGGCAAGGGCACTGCTTGATTTGGGTTGCACACGGGCGCAGGGCTTTCTGCTGTCCCGCCCGCTTGATAGCGTGGCGATGGAGTCCCTGCTTGCCAAGCGCTTTATACCATTGGACTTTTTGAAGGTGGGACATTCGTCGCGCGACGACTCGTCTGCACCGAACGATCATCAGAGGATCGGCAAGTAGCCGCCGAGAACCACGCCTCGCGTTGGGAGGCATCCGCTTAAGTGATCCACTGAGGGCCTTGGTCGAGGCAAGAAATCGCCCAAAATCTCGGCCTCAAATCCCCGCTGGAAGCTGGGAAAGATACAGCCAGGTTTGCGTGGCTGTACCCCATGAATGGCGCTCGAGTCGCACGCGACTGCTCCCAACCGCCTCGCAAAAGCTCCGTCGCCAGGACTCGAACCTGAACTCTCAGAACCAAAATCTGATGTGCTGCCGATTACACCACGACGGATCGGTGCAACAGGCGGTCAGCCACGCAGACGGACCGCTTCACTGGTTTCCCATGTGACTGTAATGCAAGCCGATACGCTGTTAGGCGTGGCAGCGCCGGATAAAGAGGTGCGGGCGCCGCGCGCCAGGATGACCGGCAGCGAGCGTCGGCATCAACTCATCGACATCGCACGGTCGCTGTTTGCCGAGCGCGGCTACGACGCGACCTCCATCGAAGAGATCGCCCAGCGTGCCAACGTGTCCAAGCCAGTCGTCTATGAGCATTTCGGCGGCAAGGAGGGCTTGTACGCGGTGGTCGTCGACCGGGAGATGTCGGCGTTGCTGGACGGTATCACGTCATCGCTGACCAACAACCGGTCCCGGGTGCGCGTCGAGCGGGTCGCGCTGGCGCTGCTGACCTATGTCGAGGAGCGCACTGACGGCTTCCGGATCATGATCCGCGACTCGCCCGCGTCAATCAGCTCGGGCACCTATTCGAGCCTGCTCAATGACGCCGTCGGCCAAGTCAGCTCCATCCTGGCCGGCGACTTCTCCCGTCGCGGGCTGGATCCGGAGCTGGCCCCCTTGTATGCCCAGGCGCTGGTGGGCTCGGTGTCGATGACGGCGCAATGGTGGCTCGATGCTCGGGAGCCGAAGAAGGAAGTCGTCGCCGCACACCTGGTGAACCTGGTCTGGAACGGGCTCACCCACCTAGAAGCCGATCCCCGGCTGCAAGACGAGTAGCCGAATCAGCCGCGATCGCGTGCTAACAGGTCGGCCGTCGTCTCGCGGCGAACCAGTTCGCGCACCCGGCCGTCTTTCACCGCCACCAATGGTGGCCGGCCGATCATGTTGTAGTTCGACGCCATGCTGTGGTGGTAGGCGCCAGTGCAAGCCACGGCCAGCAGGTCGCCGGGATGCACGTCGACCGGTAGCTCAACATCACGGGCGATCTCGTCGCCGGCTTCACAGTGCCGGCCCGCCACGGTGACACGCTGCCTCGGTGCCATGGAATGCCGGTTCGCCAGCGCCACTGTGTATTTCGCGCCGTACAACGCCACTCGGGGATTGTCGCTCATGCCGCCGTCGACGGTGACGAAGGTCCGCCCACCGGCTTGCGTCTTTACGGCCGATACCTGGTACAGCGTGACACCGGCCCGGGCGCTGATACCCCGGCCGGGTTCGACGACGATGGCCGGGCGGGGGAACTGTTCGGCGGCACAGGCCGCGTCCAGCGCGTCGTCGATGACGTCGGCCAGCTTGCCGAGGTCGAGCTCTGGATCACCAGGGACGTACGGGACGCCGTGGCCGCCCCCGATATTCAGTTCGGTGAGGATGACGCCATGCCGGGCGCGGATGTCGGCCATAGCGGCGATCATCCGGCGAATCACTTCTCCGTAGCGGGCACAATCCGTTACCTGCGAGCCGATATGGCAATGCAGCCCGATCAGGTCGAGGTTGGAATGTGCCAGGACTCGCGCTACCGCATCGGCGGTATGACCACCATCGAGCGTGAACCCGAACTTCTGGTCATTGACCCCGGTGGTGAGGGCACGATGCCCATGAATGTCGAGGTCCGGTGTAACCCGGATTAGCAGCGGCTGCCGCCGCCATGCCAAACCGCCCAGGTAGGCAATCTCCAGGCACGAATCCACCACAATGCGCCCCACCGCGACACGCAACGCCGCCCGCAACTCGTCAGACGACTTCGCATTGCCGTGCATGACGATGCGGGACGGTTGCACCCCAGCGGATAGGGCGGTGGCCAGCTCACCGGGTGAGCAGATGTCGAGGCCTAGCCCCTCTTCCGACGCCCAGCGCGCCACCGCGATTGTCAACAGCGACTTGCCGGCATAGACGACCTCGGCGCCGCGCAAGGCTTTCCGGTAACGGCGGGCGCGATGCCGAAAGTCGGCTTCATCGATCACATAGGTTGGCGTGCTGAACTCGTCGGCGATGTCGGTGACGGGGACATCGCCGATGCAAAGTCGGCCCTCGTCATCGGCATGCGTGGTGAGCGGCCAAATCGCCGGATCGAACCGCAGGGGAGCGGCATAGCCAATGGACGGCAGGACGTCCGCCAAAGTCGTTGTCATGAGCCCAACATGCGCCCGGCCGTTGCCCGGCGCCGGATCTCTTACGAATCCTTGACGGCGCCGCGGTCAATATTGACGAAGTTCGGCGCCAGCGCGGACGTGATGTGGCGCCGCTCACCTCGGGTTGGCCAGGGCCGCAAGGTGAATCGTTCGGAGCATAGAATAGCCGCATCATGACCGCGCCGGGGCCTGCCTGCCCAGATACCCCGATTGCGGGGCTAGTCGAATTGGCGCTGACCGCGCCGACGTTCCAGCAACTCATCGAGCGCGCCGCTGGTCGGCCGGCGGAATTGACACTGGTCGGTCCGGCCAGCGCACGGGTTCTGGTCACCAGTGCGCTGGCCCGCCAAGGCCCATTGCTGGTCGTCACCGCGACCGGCCGGGAAGCCGACGACCTGACCGCCGAATTGCGCGGCGTGTTCGGCGATGCGGTCGCGATGTTCCCGTCCTGGGAGACCCTGCCGCACGAACGCCTTTCACCGGGTGTTGACACCGTGGGCGGCCGGCTCATGGTGCTGCGCCGACTGTCGCACCCCGCGGACGCGCGGCTGGGACCGCCGCTGCAAGTGGTGGTGACGACGGTGCGTTCGTTGCTGCAGCCGATGACGCCGCAGCTAGGTCTCATCGAGCCGGTCACACTCGCCGTCGGTGATGAGGTAGAGGACGGCTTCGATGGTCTTATAGCCCGGCTGGTCGAATTGGCCTACACCCGGGTGGACATGGTCGGCCGGCGCGGCGAATTTGCAGTCCGCGGCGGGATTCTCGACGTCTTTACCCCAACGGCCGAGCATCCGATTCGCATTGAGTTCTGGGGCGACGAGGTCAGCGAGATGCGCATGTTCTCGGTCGCTGACCAGCGAGCCATCCCCGAGATCGGCGTCGAGACACTCGTCGCAGTCGCGTGCCGCGAGCTGCTGCTCACAGACGATGTGCGAGCGAGGGCTGCGCAGCTGGCCGGGCAACGCCTCGTGGCGGAGCCCACGATCACCGGCAGCGTAACCGACATGCTGGCCAAGCTG
>JAFAQO010000353.1 GCA_019246375.1 Mycobacterium sp.
TGGTCGTCGCGATCGCTGCGATCGCTTGGGTTGCCTGGAACCAGAACACCACGAGGTCCTCCCCGGCGTCAGGAGGCGATCCGGCTCGGCCGTGGATAGTCATCGTAAAAGCCCGCACCGGATTTGACCCCCAGCCGGCCGACTTGCAGGTAGCTGCGCAACAGCCGGCGGGGCCCCTCCGGGTATTCCGGGTGCTCGGCGCAATAATGCTCTTCGATGTCCAAAACGACGTCCAGGCCGACCTGATCCATCATCCGAAACGGGCCGGCGGCGGAGCCGGTGTTGATTTCAAACATCCGGTCGACTTCCTGCGGTGTGGACACGCCTTCGGCAACGACCTCGAGGCACTCCCGTTTAACCGCTGCCCACACCCGGTTGAAGATGAAACCGGTACTCTCCCTCTGCGCTTCAAACGGGTAGAGCCCGAACCGCGGCAACGTCGCCATTATGAAGTCAATGACGTCCCGGTCGGTCTTGCCGCAGGACATGACATCGACGGCAGTCTGCTTCGGCGGCATGTAGAAGTGGATGTTCAGCACGCGTTCGGGGCGGTCGACGTTGTCCAAGAACATGCGGCTGGCATATGACGACGAATTGCTGGCAAGGATGGCATCGGCGGCCGACAGCTCGTCGAGTTGTCCGAACACCTGCCGTTTCAGCTCAACCCGCTCGGGGACCGCCTCGATGACCAGCCACGCGTTGCGCACCGCATCGCCGAGGTCAGCATCGGCCGATACCCGGCCCGCAACAACACCAGTGCGCTGGCCTACCAGCGCCGAAATGTTCTGCGACACGTAGTCGACTGCGGCGTGGCGCTGCGCTTCGGCGAGGTCGTAGATCTTTACCTCTGCACCGTGTCCGGCGAACATCAGCGCAATTCGCCGGCCCAGCGTACCGGCGCCGATCACCGCCACCGGCCGGCTCGCGAAATTGGTTGGCACGTTGGAAGTCATCTCTCTCCTCATTGTGTTAGGCAGCCGTGGCCGCTGCATCGGGTGGGGTGAGCCGTCCGACGTGCTGATGAACGCGGGTCTGCCGCCAGGTGATCGTGAGCTGGCCTCTGTTCATCGTGAGGAACGTCGCTGTCCACGAAATAGCCGCGGTCATCTTGCTTTTGAAGCCGACGAGATAGACCAAATGCAACAACAGCCACGCCAGCCATGCGACGAAGCCGCCCAACTCCAGCGGACCGACCTTGGCGACAGCTGAGAAGCGCGAAACCGTGGCCATGGAGCCCTTGTCGATATAGTGGAACGGTTCGCGCACGGCAGAGTGGAACGGTTCGCGAACGGCATAGCGAAACAGTTGGCGCGCCGTTGGGATCGCGGGCTTGAGCTCAGCCCTGATGGCCCGGGCAGCGTACTTTGCGCCTTGGATGGCGCCCTGCGCCATGCCGGGAACGCCTGGGATCGAAGCCATGTCGCCGACGACGAACACGTTCGGATGGCCGGCAACGGTCAAATCAGGTAGTACGATCACGCGACCCGACCGGTCGAGTTCGACACCGGCTTGCTCGGCGATCTGCTTGCCCAACGGGCTTGCGGCCACCCCGGCCGACCACACCTTGCAGGCGGCCTCGATGCGGCGGTTGGTGCCATCGGAGTCCTTGACCGTCAATCCATCACGGTCGACATCGACGACCGTTGACCCGAGCTGTATCTCTACACCCACCTTCTGCAGCCGTGCCTGGGCCTTATTTCCGAGGTTGGCACCCATTGGCCGCAGCACCGCCGGCCCCGAGTCGAGCAGGATCACCCGCGCCTTTGTCGAGTCGATATGACAGAAAGCACCCTTCATGGTTTGGGCTGCCAATTCGGCGATCTGGCCTGCCAACTCCACCCCAGTCGGACCCGCACCGATAACGGTGAACGTCAGCAGCTTCTCGCGGAGCGCCGGATCGCTGGACCGCTCCGCCAGCTCGAACGCGCCGAGGATGCGCCCACGCACTTCGAGTGCATCGTCGATGGTCTTCATGCCAGGTGCGAACTTCGCGAAATTGTCATTGCCGAAATAGGATTGGCTTGCACCGGCCGCGACAATCAGGCTGTCATACGCGGTCTGGTAACGCTGCCCGAGCAGCTCGGCGACCACGTAACGTTCGGCCAGATTGATCTTGACGACGTCGCCGAGCAGCACCTCCGCGTTGCGCTGGTTGCGCAGGATCCGGCGGGTGGCAGTGGCGATCTCGCCCTCGGACAAGATGCCCGTCGCGACTTGGTACAGCAGCGGCTGGAACAGGTGATGCTGGGTCCGCGCAATCATCGTGACATCGACCGGCGCGCGCCTCAGCGCCTTTGTTGCCGTCAACCCGCCGAAACCCGAGCCGATCACGACGACGCGATGCCGCCGGCCAGTCTCCTCTGCAGTGCCAGGGACCGTGCTCATCTTCGGCTCCCGTCGGGCAGCTCGGCGTAGGCGATACCGGTGAGGTTGCCTTGCACAGCCCGGATGGGCCGGTTGCCGGATCCGTCGAGGGCGGCTGCCCACACGTTGCCTCCCAGGTCGGTGACGAACATGCGGTTGTGACCTGGATCGAGCGCGATACCGATGCCCTCCATCAGGTGGGTCAACACGATTTCGGGTTCGCCGAGGCCGATTGTGTCCAATTCGGCCCGATTGACGGTGTTGCCGTCTGGCGGGTCACCGCGGTCGGTCCAGTACAGCGTCCGCGAAGTAGCGTCGATTTCGAGGTCGATCGGCTCGGGCAGGTCCTTGAAAACCACCTCGATGTCGCTGCGGTTGGACGCGGTCTCGCCTGCGGGAAGGTCGATTCCGGCCCGCAGGAGCCTGCCGAGGCCAGCATCGCTGGGGCCCTTTTGCGTCCAGTAGAGATGTCCGCCGACGTGGTCGACGGCGACCCCGACGCACCAGTTCGTCTCGTCGCGGCGGTCCTCGTCGCCGTGCCCGGTCTGCACCCGGGTCTCAACGTTGGAGCCGTCAAGGTCGCAACGCATCACGCGCATGCCTTCCCGGTCAGACCAGTACAGCTTGCGCCCCACGGCATCGAAATGAAGCTGCTTGGGGGTATAAGTGCCCCCGCTGGAAACGATCGTGGTGCGGTTGCCCCCGTCGAGGTCCACCCGTTCGATCGAGCCGTCGTTTTTCGGCGGAACCCCCATGTTGGTCCAGTAGATGTGGCCGGCTTGCGCATCGACCGCAACACCATCAGGAACGCGGCATCCGGTGACGATGAACGTCTTGTCGGAGCCATCGGGGTTGATCGAGAACAGCCGTCCATCACCGCTGGCTTCGAGCACGAACAATTTTCCGGTCAATTCGGTCACGGTTAGTCCTTTCCAATCAGTCAGCGTGTCAACATGTTTGACACAGCGTCGCTCAGTCACGCGATACCAGCAGATAACCTGCAATACCGAAGGTTATGGGCGTCATCGCCATCACCCCGTACAGCGCGCTCAGCATCGTTCTCTCCTTATGGCACAGGGCCTTTTCAGGCGGTCGTTGCGCGGGATGACCCGTACTCGGCGCGCACCGCTATCAGCCCTAACAGCATCTCGTCACGCTCGGCGGCGAGCTCGTCGATCGACTGGCCGTCCGCCTCCTCGAGGACGCCGGTGATGATCTGTTGCTGAAGCTCCGGGGTTAACTCCGGGTTGCCCAGCCCGGGCCACCCCGCGGCCATGCGGGGCATCAGGTGATCCATGAAATGCCGGATGCCGCCCTGGCCGCCGCCGAGATGCCACAGCAGGTTGGGTCCCATGAC
>JAFAQO010000359.1 GCA_019246375.1 Mycobacterium sp.
GTCCGTGTCGCGAATGGTGAGCCCGACAAAGCTTTCCTCCCAATGCCCGCGGCGGCCGCTGCCATCGCGCGGCAACGCATTCCAGGTTTTCGGGGTGACCACCTGGTAGTTGGAGATTTTTCCGTCACGGACACAGATCCAATGACACAGGGTTCCCCGTGCCGCATTCACGGCTCCGAATCCCCTTGCCTCGTCGGGCAACTCGGTGGGCCAGACGATGGCAGGCTCGTGAAGCCCTGCCCTTAGTTCGGCAACGGAGGCTCGAAGGCCTCGACGATGTCCTGGTAACCCGGGGGGGAGACCGATACGCCGGATGGCAGAAGTCGGAACAGAACATCAGAAACGTCTGCCTGGTGTCATCATGACGGCCTCGGCCATCAGGCACAGGTTGCGCACGCGCACCCCGTTCGGCCGGTTGGACCCCCCACGCATCTTCAAGTGCTCTCACCCCGGCGTACAGCTGAGCCGTGCTGCAGATCCCGCAAATGCGCGGAACGATGACCAATACGTCAGACGGTGCCCGCCCGGCCAGAATCTGTTCATAGCCGCGGTACATGGTTCCCACACACCAGCTGTCTCGGACCCTGTTGTCCTCAACGTCGAGTTGGACTTCGAGATCTCCTTCGACCCGATTCAAGTCCAATGTGATTCGAGTGCCCACGTTTTCGCTTCCCTCCACTTGAGCAATTCGCGGGTCAGCGGGAATTTCTGGCCGATGCAGCCGTAGCAGGAATGGCCCACCTTCTCTGCGGTGCCGCACTTTCTACTGACGGCGGTCGCCAGGCAGGCCGGACCATCGTCGGACGGCCAAAATGATCGAGGTGTGCCGGATCAGGATTGCCGGCCAGCAGCCAGCACATCGCTTCCACGATGGTGTCGGCATCGGCGGTGCAGCCGGCAAGGTTGACCACAGGCAAACCTTTACGGGATCGCCAACCCTTGCCTAGAAGCCCGCCAGGTGCGCCGTCCGCGTACTGCAGCCCCACCGCTTCGGTGGGATTGGGTGGTGCGGCGGGGATCCCCCCGTAACTGGCGCAGGTGCCCAGAGCAAGCACATAGTCGGCGCACAAGCACAGCTCATACGCCAAGTCCCGCTTGGGTTTTCCTTCGAACGTGTCAAACAGACCACTGCCATTCGGTCCCAACGCGATGGAGCCTTCGATACACAACAGCGTCAGTGACAGTGCTTCTTTGCGGATTCGCTCGACGATGGGCGCCAACGGTTCGAGAGAAAGCGACGGATGCCACAGCAACTGCACCCCGTGCTGGTCGAGCACGTCGAGAAGATCGGTCGCCTGCCCATCGACGCCAAGCAAAGCCATCGACTCGCCACTACACGAGCCACATCCGATCCACAGCAGTGTCGTGGACGTACCCACGGCGCGGCGTCCCGTCATGCGGCCCTCGTAACTTCTCGTATGCGGTCACGCGAATCGTTTCCCGCACCGGGGCCATGCGCAGGCGTAGTCAACTACTTCACTTCGGTAACCACTTCTGCGCTGCCCAGCGGCGGCTGGTCGCCCGGCTGTGGACATGAAAAGTGGTCACTCCTGACACGGGCAAACCCAGGCCGCCTGCGGCCCAGCAAACGATGTTCCACACCGGTCGTTGTGAGTAGGTGAATTCGCGTAGCACACTACTCGACTCTTTTGTCCAAAGCGACTTATCGTTTCTTTTTGTCCAAAGCGACTTATCGTTGTGTTTGTCAAAAACCAATCACAAACCCTGGCGTGCCGCGAGGAGGCTCATGCTTTTTGTCAGTTACGCCAGTCAGGACAGGGCGGCGATCGACAATCTTTTGACCGGATTGCGGCGCGCCCACGAGCATGTGTGGGTGGACGAGGAGTTGGGCGGGGGTGAGGCGTGGTGGCGCACGATCCTCGAGCAGATTCGTGGCTGTGAGGTCTTCATCTTTGCGTTGTCGAACAACTCGCTTGTGTCCAAACCCTGCCAGGCCGAGCTGCGCTACGCCGAGGCTCTGCAGCGGCCGATCCTTCCGGTTCAGGTCGGCCCGGTCGACAGCGTACGGCTGACTCCGTTGGCCGAAACGCAGATTCTCGACTACCGGAACCCAACCAAACGTGCCGGCATTCAGTTGATCGCAGCGGTGCAGAAAATGCAGGCCCAGCTTCCACCGCTGCCGTCTCCGCTGCCCAGCGAGCCGGAGGTACCGTTCGCTTATCTGATGCGGCTGGCCACTGTACTTGCTAGCCCGCAGCTCAGCCGACACGAGCAGGACGAGGTGGTGTCGCAGCTGAAAGACAGGCTCGACGAGGACCGTAATGACCCGGCCGTTCGCCGCGACATCGCGCGGCTTCTGTGCCTGCTGCGCGACCGCCCCGATGTCACGTGGCGCACCCGAACCGACATCGAGAGCGTGCTGGCCTGGATCGACGCGCAGCCCTCGACCCCCTCCGCCGGACTCATGGCACCGCCGTTCTCAGGTCCCCAGCCGGTCGCGGTGCCGCAGCCGTTCTCGGGTCCCCAGCCGGTCGTGGTGCCGCCCGCGGGTGCCAACGTCGAGCCTGCCTACACCGGTAGGGAGGGCAAGGCTCGCCGGTTTCGCACCAGGTGGCTCATCGCTGGCAGTGTCGGATTAGCGGTCATGGTCGCGATCGTGATCGCTGTGGTGCTTCCCCGCTCGGGGCCGCACCCGCACCCCTTGGAATCCATTCTGCTCAGCGACGCAGAAATCAACACCATCATGGGCACCTCCGACATGAAAACCATGGAAGGCCAGGGAGCCCTCAAGCAGAGCAGCGGGTCGTTGGCTGAGGTGTCGCCGCGGGAGTGCATGGGCGCGCTCTATCCCACCTTGGATCAGACGTATCAGGGCAGCGGAGTAGAGAACGTGGCCTGGAACGACTTGGAGAAGCCAGGTGGTTTGAAACGCGCCGGAGACGGTAATGATCACTTCGTCGACCAAGGCGTAGCGGCTTTTCCGCAGAACACCGACCGAGCACTGGCGTTTGTGCAGGCTTCGGCGAAGCAATGGAAGGCCTGCACCGGGCAAACGGTGACCGTAACCTACACCGACAGCAGCAAATACACGTGGACCGTCGGGAACCTCACCGGGGACGCCCCGACGATTACTCAGTCGTACACCCAGGAGGGCGGCCACGGCTACACATGCCAGCGTGTGCTGAGCGCGGTGTCCAATATCGTCATCGACGTCAAGGCCTGCGGGGACCACATCACCGATCAGGCCAGCCGGATCGCCAACGAAATCGCCGCCAGCGTGCCGCACCACCCTTCGTTCTAACACCAACCGGGCCTGTCCGCTGAATGTCTCTGCCGGAGCAGCACCGCCCTGGGTTCCGGAGCCGCTGGTCAGCAATCACTGGACTGCGCCGCTCGATGGGCGCGGACCAGTACCTGCTTGGGGCAACGCCGGCGGGGAGTCGCTGCGGCCGAGTTTTGAGCAGAGCACTCCCATCGACAGGCGTTCTGCATGAAGCCGTAATTAATATCCGATAGTGGCCGCGGACGCTACCGCAATAGGAGCGAAAGCCTCGTCAGCTGTGCGCTGGCGATCGGTCCTGCCACCGCGCCGAATTGCCTGGCGTCGGACCTTAACTCGTTCACCAAACCGGTGCGGCGCATAGTCGCATGATCGTCTCGTTACCGTGTCCTTTCGTCACAGCGACGCTTCTAGCAGGGGCGGCTGCGATGCATAGGCGCAAACGAGGCCAAACAACGACGAACAACTACCCCCGACGACCTGGACAGGGCGCTGTCATGACAGCGGCAGCGGTGCTCGACTCCGCGGACGTCGGTGTGCACGCGATCGAATACGCCGTCCACACGCCCACCGAACCCCGCAGCGGATAACGTTGCCCGCCTTAGTTGTTCGGTGTCGAGCAGGAGCCAAGACATCACTCAGTATATGCGGTCCTGACTGGTCGACAGGCCGTTGTCGCACGTCACGGTGACGTGAAAGGTCGAGCCTGTCGCCGGTCCATGAACAACATCGACCCTCGTCTCCGCCGAGCCGGTTACGGTGAAATTATCGGATCGGTCGTAGTTGATCATGGTGGCCTGACCCGCCTCCGCAACGGACCTATACACGCAACCCACCGCAGCATTGCCTGCGTTGTTGGTAATCGACACAAAGGCCGCCGTCAACGGGTCGTCGAACCTTAACACCAGCTCCGGAGGCGGAGGAGGCGGCGGCACCGCCACTGGGGGTTCGGCCGCTGGGGGTGCCGCCGCTGGGGGTGCCGCCGCGCGGGGTGCCGCCACCGGGGCTGCCGCCGCGGGGGGTTCCGCCGCTGGGGGCGCCGCCGCTGGGGGTGGCGTCGGGTCCGGTGTCCACCACCCGGTCCCAACGAGCGAGATGCCGCCAGGCGCGGTGCCCGGCTCGCCCAGCCCCGACACGATAATTCCGACAACAGCGATTACCTCCAGAACGGGCATCACATTGCCGATGATCTTGGCGTCCATGGCTACTCCTTTGATTGGGATGGCCTTGCGGTGATATGAGCGGCCGGTCGTGCAGAACCGGACACGTTTGAGCTTCTTTGTTCGCACGCATCGGTGGCGGCGCGAGGTCCTGGCGCGTGAGCGTGGTCATCTGTTTGCTGCCCTTCGTCGGGGCGAGCACTCGAGGCGGCGGCACGCGCCAGCTCGCCATCGCGGTACACCTGCCAATCAGGTAGGACGGTCATGGCATCGCTTTCTGCCCGAGTTATCGTCGGGGGCCCGATCGCCGGGGTTCCGACATGTCAAAAGTGTGCCTCCCAGGCACAACCGGGTCATGCGTAGTGCACTACTCGAAAGCCCTAGCCGTGCCCGCGCCGGTGGCGCACACAACTCCCCTATGCGACCCGCACGGGCCGTCGAGTGGTTGCCGCGGCAATGAATGAGGCCGCGGGTGAATCAGATCAGCAGCCCTGACCGGCTAACGGCGATCGACCTAGCCCGGCGGAGGTGACGGTGCTCGAACCTTCTTAATATCAAGGCGTGATCGTGGTCTTCTGGTCGATCATGTCGGTCACACGCATCAACGCGTCGGCGTCGGCCTGCGGCCCCTCGGCATTGAGCTGCAGTACGTAGATGCCATCCTTGCGTTGGATGACCACCGTCTTCTGGGCAACCATTCGCGTCACGCCGTTCTTGGTGTACGAGCCGGCGAGTTGGTATGCGGGGTAGCCACTCAGTGTGCTCTGTTGCCCGTCGCCGCCGTCGTAGCCGGGCAAGTTCTTGACCTCACCGGGTGCGACGGCCAGCAGCTTGTCCGTATCGACATTGCCCGTCAACTTCTCGACGATCGCGAGGATCTTGGGCGGGTCGTTGGGATTGGTCGGCGCGTTAAAGACGAGCCCGCCATAGGGGGCGTCGGCGCCTTCGGGAATCCGTGTCCAGCCTTCGGGAACTGGAAGGTCGATCGTCGGCGAGCCCGGTGTGCCGTGGGTGATCGTCGTCTCCTGGATGTTGTTTTTCTTGATGTAGTCGCCGATCGTGTCATTCGGACCCGACGCCTGAGCGGATGCGATCCGGCGCGTCGAGGGAGCCGAAGTGGTTGCTGTGGACGTTGATGTCGAGGTCGATGTCGACGTGTTCGTCGATGTCGACATGTTCGACGACGTCGAGCCGTGAACTACGGCCAAGATGGTCAGGCCGAGGGCCGCGCCGACGACCACAATCGAAACGGCGGCGACGAACCAGCTGCTGGTTTGCCAGCGTCTTAGGAAGGCCACTAGAACGGGCGGTGTAGTGGTTCTCGGGGGCGCTGGGGTCGTCGTCTGGAGTAGTGGCCGTGGTGGGGTAGCTTGTTGCGTAACTTCTGCTGTCTCGTCTGCTGTCTCGGGTAGTTTCTGTTGGGCTGTCTTGAGCAGCGCGTCGGCGTCGCGGTAGCCGGGCTGCTCTTGCTCGATCGCCGTAAAAGCTTGGATTGCTTCCTGCCAGTGTGCTTGCTGCAGGTGGTTGACTCCTTGGGCGTAGCGGTCCGCGAATTCGGCCTCGCGCAGCTTGGCCCGCGCGTCAGAGACCATTCTGTCCGGATCGGGATCTTCGGGGGCAAGCTGGGCCAGTTCATCTGCTACGGCCACGACGTCTTTCCACCGTCCGGCCTGGTGTAGTGCAGTCACCTTGTCGATAAGTGAGCGAAGTCGCTGGGCTGAACGCGCCTGCTCCAACCGCGCCCCAGCATTCTGAAAGGTCGGATCGACCGCACAAATGTTTTCCAGCGCGGTGACCGCACCGCCCCAGTCATCGTCTCCGGCGGCGGCGGCGGCCTGATCAGACCATGCCGCCAGATCACGCTGTCGTTGGGCTATCGTCAGCAGCGCCGCGGCGTCACGGTAACCAGGCTGCTCCTGCTCGATCGCAGCTAGCAGGTCGGCGGCTTGCTGCCACTGTTCTTGGTCTAGGTGGTTGAGTGCCTGCGCATACCGGTCGGGGAGTTCGGCTTCGCGAATCTTGGCCTGGGCGTCGGAGACGATCCCACCCGGGTCGGAGTTGTCCGGGTCGATTCGAGCCAGCTCCCGCGCGGCGGCCACGACGGCATTCCATCGCCCGGCCTGATGCAGGGCCGACATCTCATCCACCAGTGCTTTCCGTCGCTGGGCCATGCGTGCCTGTTCAAGCCGAACACCGACGTCGGGGTAGGCCGGGTCGAGGGTGGCCAGATTTTCCAACGCGGTCACCACGATGTCCCAGTCACCCTCAGCGGCGGAAGCCTCGGCCTTGCTCGACCAGACGTCGATGTCTCGTTGTCGGCGTGCCTCGTTCAGCCTTGTCTCGACCCGCCCCTCACCCGGATAGGAGGCCTGCAGCGTCTCGAAACGTTCTACTGCTTCGGCCCAGCGTTCGGCGAAAAAGGCGCTCAGTGCATCAGCCCACC
>JAFAQO010000363.1 GCA_019246375.1 Mycobacterium sp.
GGATGCCGCCGCGACGCCTGCCCGCGTAAGCTGCTGTTCGATGAGCGCGAAGAGGACAGCGGTGATTGCCGCAGCCCTTGTTCTCGCGACCTGTGGTGTCTCGGCCGGCGTTGCCGGTGCGGATCCGCCCGGACCGAAGACGAGCATCGATCACGACGGCAGCTACTCGGTGGGAAAGGACATCGTCGCGGGCACATACAGTTCTGCGGGCCCGGCCAACGGCGGTACCTGTTACTGGAAGCGGTTGAGCGGCCCCAATGGCACCAACGTCGTCGACAACGCCATGAGCAAAAAACCACAGGTCGTGGAGATCGACCCCACCGATCGGGCATTCAAGACGAACGGTTGTCAACCGTGGCAGATGACTGACCCGTCGAACGCGCCGAGCGACCTCCCCCCGGCGCCGCAGAAGCTCAATTACACGGTTTGCTCAATGACCTGAACATCCGTGCCCTGCTGTCCGGCCAAGGACATCTGCCGTAGCCCTAACGGCGTGACCGCGCTTTACGCCTGAGGCGAACTCGTGCTTCCTTCACCAACTCCGCGGCCTCCCGGCTGGCCTGTTTTGCTCTGTCATAGCTGTCTTCGCTGATGCTCAGAGCATGTTCGGCCGAACGGAGGCTTTCCCGGGCTTTGTCAAGACGCAATCGGGCCGCAGCCAGGTCGGCTTGCCGCTCGGAGAGTGCGTCGTCTGCCTCGGCCTGGACTCGCTCAGCCCCACTCAACGCTGCCTTCAACTTTTCGTTCTGCTGACGCGCAGCCTCCAGCTCGTTGGCCCGTGGCGTACGCTTCGCCGGCTTCGGCCGCGTCTGCTTGGGCGCGGCTTTTTCCTTGTCGCCCCGGTCACCGGCGAACACCTCCGCCGCCTCGCCGAACGCGCCGAAACCCGACCAGCGCTCTGGCCTACTCAGTCGGCCGAGCGCTGCCCTGACGTCCGGGTCGGCGATCGCGGCCTGCAGGGTTGCGGTGACGGCGTCGCGTATCGCCGCCGACGGATTGCTCAGTTCGGCGGCTTCGAACCCGGTCCGGGCGAGTTCGTCGACGAGCTTGCGTTGCTCCGCGGACAACTCCCGGATGCGGTCGCCATCCATTTCGGCGTGCGCGGCGCGCAGTCGGTCACCGAGGTCGGCTAAGCGCTGCTTAACCTCGGTGTGTGTCAGCGCAAGCCGGTTGACGATCCACGCTGCTGTCGTGGGCTTGTTGCTAGCCGAGATCTGCTTGGCGGTCGCGTTGTCGCCGCGACGCTTAGCCGCATTCGCCAATTTGGTGCGCAGTGCGATAAACCCGTCCGGCTTGACCCGGTAAAGTTCGTCGAGCTCGTCGTCGGCCATGAAGCCATGATCACCGCACGACGGCCCGGGGCGCTCACATGTACGCGACAATGACCGACAGGACCGCCACGCAGAACGCCACAATCCCGATCAGCAGCAAAACCGCGCCGCCGGCGGCCAACCTTTCCTCGTGAGTCGATTCCTGACCGGTCACCAGGCGGACGCTCTTCGGAACATGGCGGAATACGTCTTTCCAGGGCGTCCGTGTTGTGGCCCGCTTGACTCCGGTGGGATCGTCCTTGGTGCGCTCGTGGGGCGCCGCCCCGGCCCCGTTGGCGAAGAGCACGAATCCGACGGCCATCGCGATCACGCCCATGATGAAAAGCACCACGGCGAGCGCAATCATCGTGTTCTCCTCCACTCGGCTTGGTGGCTGCCTCGGGAGCGTTACCCCGACGTGGTGTCTTCAAACTTCGCGGTCCGCGACGGGTTGCCGACCGAAAGTCGTCGAGCGTCTTCGAGCATTCCGCGCTCAGTCAACAAGTGCACGCGGAGCAGCCCTAGACCGGAACGATGAAGTCGGAGCTATAAAACTCTGCCGGGTTTTGAGAGTGTTCGTCGGCGCGCTGGATGACCACCCATACGCCGGTCGTTCCCGGGCCGAGGCCCTCCTGAACTGTTACTGCACCTGTGCCGGCGCCGTCGGTGTTGAGGCTGCCGTAAGTGGTACCTGGATCGCCCGGACCGCAAGTAGCCGAGGATGGCCGAGGTGCCTGAATCAGCCCGACGTCGTAGTGAGTATCCGGCTCAGCGGTCACCAGATGCACGTCGGCCACTGCGCTCGACCCGGCACGACGGATGACGGCTGTCGCCGAGCCGTTGCCCTTTCCCCCGACGGACGAGTTCATGCTGTAATCGCAGTTCCGGAGCACTTGGCGGAGCGGAACCATCGTTGCGCCGGTTGTGCTAGGCGGAACGGCCCAGGCGGCTCCGGTGTCGATCGTGAACATCACCGCCGAGGATGCCGTCAGGCTGATTGCCGCCGCGTACGTCACAAAGCGTGTCAACCTGCACATCGGCTCCATCACCGCAGCATATGCTTCATGTCGGCGCATGCACCCGGGATTCTGCAAGCGCTGTCGACCGCTCTGGCTCACTGCGGATATACGTCGCCGACGTCGGCCGGTTCGCCGACCGGCTGCGGCAGCCGAATGTGATCGTGGTGGGTCCGCCGCGAATGCCGTGGGGGCGCCTTCCCGGGAGCCCGGATACCTACGCCTAGAATGGGTTTGGATGACACACCGCGGGTATGGGAAGCGCAACATTCGTGACAAGTGGAGTCAGGCCGTGCCAGCAATGGAAAAAGCCAGGGATGTCTCGACTTCGCTGACATCCGCGGGGGGTGTTGCTGTCGGCCATCGACGGCTCGGCCGCAGCCGAGTTCGCTACGCCCTGCTGGCCGTCTTTGCGGTCGTTGCAATCGTCGGCGTGGTGCAAGTCGGGTCGCTGCCGGGTTGCGCACACGGCGGCTGCATGCGCTCCGATGCTTCTCGAGAGTCGCAGGCGCCGGCCGAGGTGGTTATCACACCGGCTCCCGACGCCCACAACGTCGACCCTGTCGCGCACGTCTTGGTATCCGCCAAGTCTGGAACGTTGGCTGACGTGCGCATGGTCAACGATGCAGGCAAGCCGGTCGAGGGCGTGATGACGCCGGACAACACCGTCTGGAAGCCCACAGCGCCGCTGGGCTACGGGCGTACCTACACCCTGACGATCGCCAGTCATGGGCCGGGCGGCCTTCCACACACTCAGGTGTCCTCGTTCTCCACGCTGCAGCCGTCCAACCAGACCAAGGTCTCGTTTTCCACCCTGTCGGAGGCGCCACTGCACGAGGGCGGCACATACGGCGTCGGGACCGTGATCGTCGCCCACTTCGACGAGCAGATCAGCGATCTAGCCACCGCTGAGCGCCACCTGACCGTGACCACCAATCCCCCGGTGCAAGGTTCGTGGTATTGGATCGGCAACCACACCGCCCACTGGCGACCTGAGCACTACTACGCGCCCGGTACCACGGTCACCGCCGAGGCGAAAATTTATGGAGTCTCGGTCGGCAACGGCTTATTCGGGCAAGAAGACACCCGGGTGTCATTCCGTATCGGCCACGCCCACATATCAATCGCGGATGATGACACCAAGCAAGTGAGTGTCTACGACAACGGCGCCCTGGTCCGCACCATGCCTACCTCCATGGGGATGGGCGGCACCGCCACGATCGCGGGGCAGACGCTGTCATTCTGGACTCCGCCCGGCATCTACACCGTGCTCGACAAGGGCAATCCGGTGGTCATGGACTCGTCCACATTTGGGCTGCCGAAGAATTCACGCCTCGGATATCGCGAAATCATCAACTACGCCACCCGGATCAGCAACGACGGTATCTATATGCACGAACTGGATTCGACGGTGTGGGCTCAAGGCAACACCGACACTTCGCACGGATGCCTGAATCTCAATGCCGCCAACGCGAAATGGTTCTACAACTTCTCGGTGTCGGGAGACGTGGTCGAGGTCCGCAACACCGGCGGCCCGCCGCTGCAAATCGCCCAAAACGGCGACTGGACTGTTCCGTGGGCGGAGTGGAGCAAAGGCAGTGCGTTAAAGCCGGCGCGGTGATATAGAACCGCTGCGCTCAGCCGCGCGTGACTCGGCGCACCTCGACCCGACCGTCGGCTTCCCGGGTGTCGAGCGCGGGCTGACTGACTGTGGCAGGGCCCCGCAGGAGTGTGCCGTCACGGACGTCGAATTGCGAGCCGTGACATGAGCAGGTGATGACATGTCCGTCGAGCTCACCGTCGCTGAGGAGACAGCCGCGGTGCGCACAGCGGTCATGAATCGCGTAGGTGCGTCCGCCGTGGCGCACCACCACAACCGGCGTACCGTCAGCATCAGCCGAATGCAGCTGTCCCTCGCCCAGTTCGGCGCCCGACAGGACGGTCGTCCAGTCCTCTGGCCCCGGATCGAAGGCGGTTTGGTTAACTCCGACGCCGCGGACATAGGCCATGTGTCCGCCAAGGTGACCGCCGACGGCGAGTACTCCAGCACCGACGAGCGCGAGCAATGTGCCCCGCGCCCGCGCACCGCGCCGGCGAGCCGCCAGCGAAGCGACATAAAGCACCAGCGCCGAGACGTTCGTGCCGGCGTGAACCAGGCCGACGCGCCGTACCCCCTCATCCGACAGCTCGGTGTCGGCCCAGTCGCTGAACCCGGTCAGCGCAGTCGGCGTGGCTGCGACGATGCCCAAGCTGATCAGCCGTTGTGCCGCGCGGGCGCCGCTGCGCGGCGCGACCAGATCTAACAGAGACGCCGAAACGAACGAGCCGATGACTAGATCTGTCAGCGGCGGGTGCGCGGGATGACCCAACCACGTTCCGCTGACGGCTGACTTGACCGCGTCGGCCGAAAGCCACTCGCGCACCTTGCCGGCGAGCGCCTGTGCCGGGGCGTCGAGCATGCTGGCTCGCTCCAGCGAGTTGATTGTCGGTCGAGCCGGCGTGGAGACAGGCACGGTGGATCTCCTTTCGACCTGCGATGTCCTGCTCCAGTACCCTGCGCGGTCCGGGCCTACACCTGCCCGTGCGGCAGCAGCTGTTCGACGAACTCACCGGCGGTCATCGGATGTGAGAACATCGGGTAGTCGTACTTCAGCGCGTTCTCATGCTCTCCGACGGAAGTGGCCGCGACACAATCGCTTAGCGTGACCACTTGATAGCCGTGCTCGTAAGCACTGCGCATGGTCGACTCGACGCAGCAGTTGGTGAGAAACCCGCCCAACGCGATCGTGGTAATGCGCTTGCTGCGCAAGATGAAGTCCAGGTTCGTGCTCGCAAACGTGTCGAGGCCGCGCTTACCCTCGATCAGGATGTCACTGTCGGCGGGCGTCAGATCATCGACGATCGCCGCGCCCCACGACCCCTTGACGAAGGCGTGACCGTCCACAACGCCCTTCAAGATCCCGTACGGGTGTTGGGTGATTTCTCCATAGCCTTCGGTGAAGGTGATTGGAGCATGCATGATGGTCGCCCCGGCAGTCCGCGCCGCTTCGACGACTCGGCGGGTGTGACCGAGCATGTCCGTCTTTTCCATCACCTCGGATACCGCCTTGTGTAAGGCGCCGCCTTCGCTGGCGAAGTCGTTCTGGTATTCGATCAGCACGACAGCCGTCGTCTTCGGGTCGATGCTCATGACCGCAGGCTAATCCCGGCTACTCTTTCGCGTCGACCGCCCGCGTAGCAGGACGGGTTCATCTACTGTCGTGGGCAAAATTGCGACTGCGAACATCGAGGGGCGCGGTGAGCATCGACTACGAAAAGCATGTCCACATCGTGACGATCACGATCAACCGGCCCGAAACGCGTAATTCGCTTGACATGAAGCACTTCCGCGACCTCGCGCATGCCTGGGCCGCGTTCCGCGACGACGCCGACGCCTGGGTCGCTGTCGTCACCGGCGTCGGTCGCGATTTTTGCACGGGCGCTGACCTTAAGAAGTTCATCCCTGAATTGACCGGTGAGCTACCCCAGCCAGCAGGCTGGGACGCTACCGACGCCATCCACGCCGTCTTGCACCGGTTCCCGGTGTACAAGCCCATCATCGCCGCGGTGAACGGTGCGTGTGTCGCCGGCGGCTTCGAGATGTTGACCTTGACCGACATCCGCGTCGCCGTGCCCGAGTCGCGATTCGCGGTGATGGAACCCAAGCGCGGGCTTTTCGCCGGCGGCGGTAGCACCGTGCGGTTACCGCGCCAGATACCCTACGCGCTTGCGATGGAATTGCTGCTGACCGCCGATATGGTGGATGCCGAGCGCGCTCTTGACATGGGATTGGTCAACAAGATTGTGGCCGCGGACCAGTTGATGGACGCGGCCTATGACTACGCCGAGCGCATAGCGGTCAACGCGCCGCTCGCGGTGTCCGCAACCAAGCAATCAGCAGTCGAGGGCCTGGCGCTCGACCTCGCAGCTGCATACGACAACGAAACTCGGCACAGTAATCGGATTTTCGCGACCGAGGACGCGAAGGAAGGACCGCGTGCGTTCGCCGAGAAACGACCGCCGCAGTGGCAGGCGCGCTGAATCACTTCGCGGTGATCGAGGAGCCACCGGTGCTGAGCGAGCGTGCAGCGATCAGATGCCGGTAAAACTCCACCCCAGCGCTGAGACACGAGAGGTCGAGGCTTTCATCGGCACCGTGTATCGACCGGAGCTGGTCAGCCGAAATGGCGAATGGCATGAAGCGGTAGATGTTTCGACTGATTTTCGCGAAATGCCGTGAATCGCTTGCCTGCACCATCAGGTAGGGAACCGGCAAAGCGTCCGGATATGACTGGGCCAGGGCGGCTTTGACCCGTCCGAACGAAGGGCCGCTCGTTGGCGACATCGGGACGGGGTCGCTACCGTATTCGAGGTCGAGCGTTACCCCGGTGCCCCGCAGAATCTTCTGCAGGTGAGACCGCGTGGAGGCGACCGTCTCCCCTGCTGCTATGCGAACGTTCAGGATCGCCGTGGCCTGATTCGCCAGCACGTTCGCCGCGGGACTCCCGGACAGCGTGGTGATCGCGACCGTCGTTCGGGCCAGCGCAGCCATCGAGCCACCCAGCCTGGCGAGGACGCGGGGAATCAGCGACTCGGCAAGGCCAGCAGAGACGATCGGCGCAAGCCACCTCGGCATACGGTCGGCCACCGTGTTAACCATCTCCACGATGACCGCGTTCGGCCGCGCCGGGAAGGGCTTGTCATGCAACCGGACGAGGGCGCGTGCGAGCTGAACCGCCGCACCGTTTTTCTGCGGCGCGGACGCATGACCGGCTTGGTTGCGGGCCGTCAGCCGAAAGTTCGCAATGCCCTTCTCGGCGACTCCGATCATCGCTAACTCGCCCGATACCGCGGGAATCACCCCGGACATGACCGCGCCGCCCTCGTCGATGACGAGCTCAGGCCGCACACCGCGGCTTTCCAGCAGATCGGCAACAACGGTCGTATGCGATCCACCGATCTCCTCATCGTCACCAAATGACAGGTAAACATCCCCGTCGGGAGTGATCCCTTCGGCCAGCAGGCTTTCCACCGCCTCCAAAATCACGAAGAGCGGGCCCTTATCGTCCAGGCAACCGCGCCCGTAAATCACACCACTGTCGATCTGGCCGCCGAACGGCGGACGGGTCCAGTTCTCCTCGGCTACCGGGACCACGTCATAGTGCGCCATCAACAGCGTCGACGGACCGCCTGCTCCCGGCCACTGGAACAGCAGGCAACCGTCGGAGACCAGCTCATGTTCAAGGTGCTGGTGAGTGAGCGGGTACATCTCGGTCAGCAGCCTGCGAAACGTTGCGAAGGCGGCATCATCGCGGTCGTCCCGCAGCGAAATTGTCGGCACGCTGACCAACCGCGCGAGTCGATCGGCAAGGTCTCCGGTCACCGACTCCGCTGTCGGGTTGGCGTTGGCGCCCATGACACCATGCTGCCCGATCCGGCGGGTTCTCTGGCGGATTGCGCGGCTGCGTTCAAGGACCCGCCAAGGACTTCGCACGGTGGTACACCAGAGGGCGGAGGTTCATGATGGGCGACGGTTGGGACCAGCCGAACAAGCCACCGAGGCCAGGGCGACCAAGCTTCAGCCGTACAGAGGCGCCCATCGGCCTCTACAACGGCGAGCATGCGATCATCGTCTACGAGCTTCGGCCAATTCCGCCGTGGCCCAAAAATTGGATCAACCTACTTGCCAACCAGTTTCGTCGCGAACTCGATCCAGCTCCCAAGATCGACATCGCGTTGGCAGGCGACTGCATTCGGTTCTCAATCTTCGTATCGAACGAGGTCTCTGTAGCTGACCTCTGCAAGCTTGACGACGCGGTGGACAACGCCGTCGACAATGCGGGTCGCGCCATCGAGTATGAGCAGACAGCGCTTAACGAGAAACTCGATCAAGTGCGCAAGCGTCGGCTAGAAGTACGCGGCGAGTAGTAACTTGCTAGGCCGCAAGGCGGTGCGGCACCAGCGGCAACATCATCGCTGGGCAATACGCGCCGATCGCAAGCAGGGTAAACACCCCCGCCATGTCGTTCGACATGCCGGTGCTGTCCTTGATGCTGGAGACGACGGAGTCGAAGCTTGTGTGCGACTGAACCAGCGTCGGGCAGACGGATTGACCCAACGCAATCGTGTTCGTCGGAGCGCTGTATGAGATGC
The DNA here is from genome assembly GCA_019246375.1 of Mycobacterium sp. Taxonomy (GTDB): domain Bacteria; phylum Actinomycetota; class Actinomycetes; order Mycobacteriales; family Mycobacteriaceae; genus Mycobacterium. The sequence continues at coordinate 8,519 of JAFAQO010000363.1, forward strand.
CGGCATTGCTCAATGCAGCCAGAAAGGAATTGTCGAGGAAGTCGGCATGTGCCGGTGCCGCCAACGTTGCGGCGAGCGCGATCAAACCGACCGGCGCCGCCAGAGGCACTCGACTCACTTTCATCACACTGCTCACGCAAGGTCACGGAAACAATACGAGGTTATAAATATTAACGCACGATGCCGCGCGTCGCTTGCGTTCCGCAAACTAGGCGTCAGTTCAGTCCGTAGAAGCGCTGTGCGTTCAACCCACCGATTTTCGCGCGCACGTCCTCGCTGATGTCAGTGCGAGTGCGC